>NZ_JAFMPN010000012.1 GCF_017351175.1 Desulfovibrio sp. Huiquan2017
TCACATTATTCAGCGTGGGAACCGACGCCTTCCGACTTTTTCAAGGATGATGAATACATTCACTATTTGAAGAGCATGCGCTTTTGGTGTGACAAGCATGAAGTCGAAATATGGGCATATTGCTTGATGACAAATCGTGTCCATTTAATTGCCACGCCGAAAACCGAGCAGGGCCTGAGTTTGGCTATTGGTGAAGCGCATAAGCGCTATACTTGCCGAATCAATAAACGTGAAAAATGGACGGGACATCTGTGGCAAGGGAGGTTTTCTTCCTTTGCAATGGATGAAAAGTATCTTGTCGCCGCCGCCCGATATGTAGAGCGAAACCCGGTTAGGGCGGGGATGGTCCCAAAAGCCGCCGACTATCGATGGAGCAGCGTCCGAGCACATTTGACAGGTAAGGACGATGTACTTGTGAAAACGGCTCCATTGCTGTCGTTGGTTGATGATTGAGAGGGGTTTTTGGCAAAGGATACCAGTGATCGCGACCGTGACTTGTTAAGAGGACACGGGCGTACAGGCCGTCCTCTGGGTGGCAATTCGTTCTTCGACAATTTGCAGTCGATATTGGGGAAGGATGTAAGACCCAAAAAGCCTGGCCCAAGAAAGAGAATTAGGGAGGTGTCCCCCTAATCTGATAAAACAACTACTGACGGATTAACAATTAAAGTTCGCAATGGAGGACTATAATGGACGCTTGTGAAGTAAAAACCAGTAAGGATCTTGCACGCTTTATCGAATATTTATCAATTGAATCTAATAACAAAAATTGCGAATGGGAAAACGCAACGTTACCCGATTTTCTCGATGCGTTGTCTGGATGCGCAGACGCAGTAGAGCAAAGATATATAAATAACGATGTGGATATGTCAAAATTGACACAATGGAGAATTTTTGCTGACTTATTGGATGCAGCCACAATATATGAGTAGTAATTCGCAACTGGATTTTGTGTAATGTTAATTTGATGAGATAAATTTTTGACAGGCCTCGATAAAACTGGGCCTTAACTCTCCTCTGCGAATTGTGAGTTAGGGAGGGGCAATTTAGAAGGCTTTTTAACATCATTAATATGTGAAGTGCCCATAGCGGATGCCTGGAATAGTCCCGTTTATTTCCCTGATAGGTCCCACCATATCATTCGGAGCGGTAATCGCAGACCGCAAGTCTTCTTCCGTGGGGATGATTACCAAGTCTAGATTGAATTAATGCGTGAATGGTGCGCGAAACACGCGGTCGAAATCTGGGCATATTGCCTCATGCCGAACTATGTACACCTCATCGCGGTTCCCCAAACCCCGAAAGGGCTTTTGCGAGCCATTGGGGAAGCGCATAGACGATAGACCCGCCACGTCAATTTCAGGGAGAGGTGGCGAGGTTACCTGTGGCAGGGGCGTTTCGCGTCCTTCGTCATGGACGAGGGCTATTGCTTGTGCGCCGCCCGGCATATTGAGAATAATCCGGTTAAGGCGAAGCTTTGCCCGAAGCCGGAAGCGTACGCATACAGCAGCGCGAGAGCCCACCAGTCAGGGGACGCCGAAGTCCTGGACAACACCATGCCGTTGCTTGAGCTGGTCGGGGACTGGAAAGTGTTTCTTTCGGTGCAAGACGACGAAGGCGAAAATCGTCTCAGGCAGCACGAAAGGACAGGCCGTCCCGCCGAGGATGCCGCTTTCATCAGAACGCTTGAGTTAAAATTGCAGCGGAAATTGAAGCCCGGAAAGGCCGGAAGGCCAAAGAAAAAAATAGTATTGTGTCCCCAGATTTCCCAGTTTTATGCGTCCTTATGCGCGTATCGCGTAGTCATAATTGGGGAAGCGGTCTTTCAACAGCTTGCTGCATTCTCCCAGGGTGCATTCCTTGTTGATGCACTCTTCGAAAACAGCAATTTCTTCTCTGGTCAGTTGGAACCCTTCGATCTCAAGTGAAGCTTTGGCATGCATGAAACGGCGTGTCATGACTTCAACTTTTGTTTTGGGGCATTTGGCCTTCGCGAAGGTGTATTTCTGGCGACCTTTCATGAATTAAGATTAATCATTCTGGAAGAAAAAAGCCAATATTCCGACTTGGCAAGTCGATGAAGATCAATAGCTAAACAAATCGGAGAGTGCATCCTACTTCGCTCAGGGCCTCCCAAATGTCATCCAACTGGATCCCAAACGGGGAAAGCTCAATCTCGATTTCTCTTGATGGGAATGTGCTTTTGAATATGTCGATTCTCTTTTCATCCAGGAGCCGGGCTGAGGCTATTCGAGCTGTCAAATCCACTATAGGCGGCGGGCTTGCGTCGGTGAAGCCGTCCAATGCATATGCCAGCGAGGACACGTCTCTGAGAAAATGTTCTGTCGGCAGAAGAGGCATTTCCCATTTTCGGAGAGTTAGGTCGACCTCATAGTAGTCTATATTGGCATAATCGGAATGCCAGAAAAGCCAACCTCTGGCCGGGATGTTTCGCCATGCTGTCAGTATCTGGGACGGCCTTCCTTTCATCGATATCCATAGCGGGGGAGCGTCGTAGAAATCAAAGACGAAGGCTTTGCCTTGCCGAGTTTCTTCCGGGGTGAATGCGGCGAATTCCTTGTCTGATATTCCCACGTTGTGTTTGGCGGGAGATTGAGGAATGCCGGTTGTGTGTACAAGTTGAGAAAATGGAAATAATTTGATCAGGCTGTGGGTGGCAGAGGCGCATGCGCTCCCAGACATCCACCGGTGAAGCTGCGAGGTGAAGTTGGGGAGATCGTCTTTTGGGAAGAGCTGTGTGAGAGACGCGAGCGAGCAGGGGGCTTGGGTTGTTCCAGACAGGATGTCGTTGATGATTCTGTTCGCACTGGAAGGGGTGATCCTATCGCTGCTTTCTGTTTGCCCTTGCAGTTCAGCAAGAAACGAACTGACCCATGCTCTTGAACGGAGTTTGTCTATGAAAAGGTTTGCCGGTCTTGCCATGGCCCTATCCTGAAATGTGATGCCTCTTGTTTAACTGTGCTAGAAATAGCTTCAGCTTTTTTGTTTTGAGCAACCATTTTGCGTACATCGCTTGTTAGCTTGGGCGGCATGAAAACACATAAAACACAACTCTCTGGTTTGAAGATCCTGAATGTCAACGAACTCGCCGACCTTCTCGGTATGACTAGCGCGGCTGTCCGTAGCCATTGGCAACGACGTAACTATGAGTCCATACCCCGTCCGGTTCATTTCGGTCGCAGGCTTGGTTGGCCAGTCCCGGTCATCGAGGAGTGGCTTCAAAAGAAAATCGAAGCTGACTCGATCTGGCGGTGAGTTGCTTCTGCTATTCCGCAAGTTGAAACAGCTCGCTTGGATTGCAGTTCAGCGCGTCTGCCAAGGTTTTGATGTTGATTGCGCTGACGTTTCTTTCTCCTCGTTCCACTGATCCGACATATGTACGGTGAAGCCCGGTGATTTCCGCAAGCTTTTCCTGCGATATGCCTTCCTTCGTTCGCTTTTCTTTGATGGCTTTGCCAAGCCGTTTCAAAAACTGCTTTTCTTTAGGCGTGTAATTCCCTGCCATGCAATATTCCTCCGAATATTGCATGAATATTTGACTCTTATAAGTCTACAGACTATAAGTAGCTGTCTGCCCGTGATGATGCCGCTAACCAGGAGGAAGTAATGAGTAAAAAGAACTTTACGTATGTAAATACAGTCGAGGACGGCAAGTGCCCGTTTTGCGGCGGCTTCGTGCCTCAAGGCGTTTCCGTCTGCGAAAGTTGCCATGCCGTGCATGGAGAAAAAATAGAAGGCGCAGGCAGCTTCCTGCTTTTACCTGTTTTGGGAGCGGCCCTATTCGCTGGGGGAGTGGTGGGTGTTCACTTCAAAAATGGTTTTTGGGGAGTCGTAGCTGGGTTCGCTATATTCATTCCCTGCGCCGTCGGGATTATGAAATTTTGTACCTCAAAGGGTTGGTTTCGGTAGTAGACCCTGAGTCCTTAGGGTGATTCCGTCGGTCGGTGGTCTCTTGATTTCACCGGCTGAGCCCCTTCAACGTGTCGGAGCCCGCGCCGAACTCCCTTTTGTCCTTGCCTCGCCATGCCATAATGCCCTTGAGTGGTGTCTGAGCAGTGGCCGAGCGCGAGGGCGATCAATTCCTTGCTTAGCCGAGCTTTTTTCAAGTCTGCGGCTAATTGTTGGCGAAAGCTGTACTGTGATACTTTGTCCGCCCAGTCTTTCCCCAAGCTTTTGATTACTGCTCGCCGGAATGATTCACGAAGGGCCCGTTCGCTTGCGGCTGGTCGAAGCTCGATAGCCCCTCCTGATTGCTTCACGATCGTGAATAAGATTTTTTCCATTGCCGTGGATGACTCAATAGTCATGATTCGGGTATTCTGGCCGTAACCGGTGTTCGTCTTTGAGCCGTGAACGGTAATGATGATTTGGTCGCCCGCTACCCTGACCTGCACGCCTTTTGAAAACTCGTCCGGCCTGCATCCGGTAACGGCCAAGGTCGCAACAAGCGGTCGGTGCTGTTTCGCGATGGTCGCATATATCCGTTCCTGCCAATCCGGGTAGGTGCGATTGAGCCGTCCAAGATATTGTCGTTTACCTTTGTGGGGCTTCGGGTCGAACGGTACATCATGCGCCGCTTCGAGGTTGTTGCGGTATCTTGTCCGGGAATAGTCCGCCTTCTGTTCCGCCAGTCTTTCGCAGTCACGGCGGACTATCCTTTTCAGATGAGCGGCTTGATCGTCGGCGGCAGTTTGGTCGTGTCGGATAAGCGCATGAATCTCTTCGAGGTGCTTTGCGATGCGGGATGCAAGACCATGTTGGTACGCTCCCTTGAGAACATAGTACCGGCTTTTGCTGATGGGGTTGGAATTGTGGGCGCGAATTTCGGCATATTCCTGCGGCGTCAGGTCGGAGTCTTCCAGCATGTCGAAGGCGTTTGCGTAATCCCTTGCCGATCGTTCGGAAAGTTGTTTCGAGGCGATTTTGACCGCGAGTTGTTGGAACTTCTTATGTTGCATTTGATGTTCCCCTCACCCCTCTGCCCGCCGTGGCCGTGCAGCTCCCCTCAAAGGGGAGGAGCGGCTTATGGTTTTTCCGAAGCGTGAATCACGCCAACTTTTCGCAAGCTCAAACCTGTCATGATTCACGCATCGGAAAACCATAAGCCTATATTCGCGGTAGGTCAGTTGAGCCTTCCGCGAATAAATGAACTGCGCGTGATTCATTTGATTCAATTTTACATGGGTCATCCTTCCCGGCCAATGGCATATACGAGACTTCCGGATATATTGTACTCCTTGGCAAGGCTGGCCACCTTATCTCCTTTATCTAGGCGTTCACGGATTTCCTTGCGCTGCTCTTCGCTGATTTTGGCGGGGCGGCCGAGACGGATGCCCTTGTTCTTGGCCTTCAGTACACCTTCATTTCGACGTTCATTGAGGAGGGTTTGTTCAAAATCGTATATGGATTTGAGCCATCGAAAATTGGCTTCAAAATCCTGGGCGCGTGGGTCAATCCGTAGGTCCTCATCCATGAAGACGATAGCCGTGCCTTTGCTTGCGATTCTCTTTACCAAGTCGACTAGCTCTCGGATATTGCGCCCAAGCCGATCCATGGATTTGACGAACAGAATGTCGTCTGACTGGAGGGAGTTCAGGCATTTTTCCAGGGCAGGGCGAGGTTCGCTGCTTTTGCTTCCAACCTCGTCGACAAACAGGTTTTCGGAAGGAAGGCCTGCGCGATAATCGCATTTGTCCATCGGGCCAATGCGGGTGTAACTGACTCGTGCTCCCTGCCGTTCAAGCAACGGGTCGTGGCTTTCATAATTCTGTGTCGTATTCATTCGGCTGCCTCATGGTTCGTGTAACAGCGCACCGTGGGCGAGGCAATCAATGTGATCGGTTGAATTTTAGTGTTCCATGTCGAAGTGCGCAAAGGGCGCAGAGGTTGTGTTTGCTTCCCTTTCCGAGAGGGTGCCCGCAGCGTTCGCAGGTTGAAAAGGCTTCTTTTTTTGCCTGAATGAGTATCCATTTGAGTGAGTTGGGGAGCTTCGGTGCTTTGTGTATCGTATCTTTCATGTCCAGAGTACGGAATTGAACATCGAATCGGCCATTGCCCCAGCTGGAGGAGGGCTCAACATGAAAGGCTGTAATCTTTGCCCCCGGATGGTAACGTTTGATTCGGGAAAACATTCTAATGATAATATTTGTCCAGCCTGCGGGAGCGATCGTTGAGATGTGGCGCGACAGGATATTTTCCCCGTAGGCCTCCACGTATCGAGTTAAAAAGGCGTCAGTCGCATGGCTGTTACTGGTTTGCGGACGTCGCATATGTTCCCTCCAGATGTTCTCGAATGAATTCCTCTACCTGATTTCGTTGGTTCGGCTTACAGTCGATCTCTAGGTATACTCCGGCATCTTCGATTGCCGCCACAGCCTCAACAACGACATGGTTTCCGAATTGGTGTTTGAGGTCTCGGAGAGCCTTCATGATTTCGCCGTGTCGTTCGGTATCGTATGCTATTTGCAACTCTTTTAAATCGCAGAGTATGTCACTGAATTCTTGGACAAGCGTCATATAATCCGGTCTGGATGCGATTGCGGCGGGAACAGAGGAGCGCGCGAGTGTTGCATCCAGTATATCCATGTCTGCCAGTGGAGATAGATGTGGGGTGAGGGGCGATTTTACCTTTTCTATTATTGCAAGCCGCGACTGGCATAGTTGAAATGCCTTTTGGAATCGGAGCGTTCGCACCCTTTGTTTTCGGGTAGCCAAATCGAAACGTGTGACCAGGGCTTCACAGGAATCGAGCTGCGCCAAGGTCTTTTCCAGTCCACAGAAGTGTCGGAAGTAGCTGTCGGCAGCAGGGTCATCATTTTGCAGAATAATTTTGGTGCTGCAGTTGGCAACGAGCGCGTTGACCTGATCCCGCAAGAGGTTGTTTGCATAGAGGCCGGAGAGTGTTTGGGTCGCGACGATATTGACGCAACCAAACTCTCTGGCCTTTGAGAACCAGGAGAAATCGTCGAACGGGTTGTTCGGGGAAACATTGATGACATCCTGGTATTCGTCCGCCATGAAGAAGCATTTTTCTTGCTGTCTGCAATCATCCAGAGTGCGGTATACGTCACTGTAGTATCTTTCTTTGATGTGGCGCGCGAGTAATCTGGCCGCGTGTCCGTGCGTGTTTTTGAAACGAAGAAGAATGATTTTCCCCGCCTTGAGTAGTTCTCGGTAATTCAGTCGAAGGGCTGCCGTGTGGCATGACAAGCTGGAAACTAAGGAGTCATCGGAAGTGATGGCTGCTAGTATTTGGCGCGGACCTCGGAGTTGGTAATCGAGTTGTTCGTGATAACTCTTTATTTTTGTCTCTGTGAGAATGTGGAAGGCCGTTGACCGAATTCGGGTGACAAATGAACGGTGGGCATAATTGTCGCGCGTGTATACATGTGATAGAAAGAAATCGAACACCTTTTTCGAAAAGTCATAATCATTAATGCACCTGTCAAGCAGCGCAAAGCTGGGAACGAATCGTTCGTCATAGGGACGAATGAAACGCAGGAGCATGACCAAATCGGCAAGTAGTCTGACTCCCTTGTGCAACCAGTCTACGTTGGAGCTGTGCTCCAAGCCGGTAAGGATCAGGGATTCTAAGGCGTTTTGAGTTTCTTCTAGTGAAAGCCCATCGAGCAAATTGATGGGCGTGGCAGTCGGATGTGTCCCGATTTCTATTATGTCGTCTTCTCTGCCTGTCGCCTTGGCGAGCTTCCGAATTTGGGCCGTAAAGTTGTTTTTGACGTCCACAATCAGCCCGGATCGGCCCTCTTTCATAAGTGCATAAGCCATCGGGAGCATGAAAGAAGTGGTCTTTCCGCGCCCCACACCTCCAATGACGAGAACGCCATGGGTGCCTTCGTCAAAGGAGATGCTGTCACCCTCATCGAATTCATAGAGAAGAGAGCCCGTTCCGTTCCCCTTGGCAAAGTCGTTCTTGAGGCCAGAAATAACTCGAATTTTTTCCCGGTTCTTTTCTCGGAAAGCCTGAGATGTGTCCATATCGTTCTCCGTAGCAATTGTTATAAAAATCTTTTAATAATTTTTATAAAAACGGTCAACAATAAATTCATCCATAACCTTCACGGTTATTAGGCGAGGCCCATACGAGTTTATTATCTGCGTGAGTAGGGCAGTTCTTTTCTGACCCCTTCTCCATTAAAGGGGGGTAAAGTCCCCCATCTTAGGACTAGCTAGTAGCAGAGACTTCCCGCCGATTGGAGATGTCCCCGTTTTAGGTCCGGGCTTGTGAGGTCGGAGTGGCAAACGGAGTAGTGCTAGGACTCGGAGTGATGCTTAACCACGTAGGTGGGACAACGAGTCGATAGCCCCTTCAACATCTAAAATGCCAACGCTGCAGTTCGCATCGAGCAGACCGCCATCAAGAAGGTAGTCGAATTTTTCTTTGCTTTTCCCTTTCAGGGCATGGATCAAGACCATTGGGTCTGGAGGGGGGCTTCTCAGGATGCTGTTAATCGCTTCGCTGAAGGTTGCTGGCGGCATCTTATGGGTCGTGAACACCGGACCAACGTAGTCTACAGAAAGCCCCGACTTGAGCAGCATAAGGAAGATCGTGAAGCAGATTCGATCCCCTTTCCAGACAACAAAATTCGTATCGGCACCTTTGGACAACAAGCTTTGATGCTTAAGGTCGGTTTCCGCGTATGTCTTTCTCGCCTGTGCCAGCAGTTCTTGTCCTTGTTTGTTCAAAAATCGGGGGGGTGCTGTAGCCTCAAGACAATTTCGCATTTCTTCGCGCACTCGGTCATGCACGAACGATCCGCCGCCACCGTCGAATTTGGGGAGTTCGCCGCCTGTTGCGGGAGACACCATCACCTGTTTTCTCTCATCATCATACGATTTGATGATCCAGCGCCGCCCGGCAAATATCAAAAATGAATCGGGGACGATCGGGTATACCGTGGTCAAGGTCCCCAGCGTCTTTCCATCGGTTACGATGCTTACCTCCTCCGGGGAGGTGAATGCGGCGTAAAAGGTGTAATGCTCGACGATGCGTTCACCTTTCTCGCCTAGAAGCAATGTCCCGTCCCCGGCTTGTAGCAGAATGTCCTTCGCTCCGAGTACGGTCAGCAGGTGCTTGAAGACGTCTGTGTCTATATGGCCGAAGGGACCGGTACCGCACAGTGCGTTCCATGCGGCGGCGGGGTTCATCCCTCCATGTTGGGATATAGATGACAGAAGTTGCTGGATGAACGTTGAAAGATGAAGCCGGTTTGGAAGCGGCGGTTCGTTCCAGCCTTTTGCCAAAAGCTGGATCATGGCCACGGCCTGGACTGTCCGTAAGCGAAGCTTGTGAAAGAGCGGCAATTCGGCATCCCACTCGGCTTCCCGGACATAAGAGCGGAGTATCGCCGGGTCGCCTTCCTTTCTCCCGGAACGCCCTATGCGCTGGCAGAGGCTGGCGACCGAAGGGGGAGGGCCTATTTGGGCGACGCTTTTCACGCTTCCAATATCTATCCCAAGCTCCAAGGTGTTCGTGCAGACGACTGATGTGGGGAGGCGATGCTTTTTCAGGCGTTCTTCCGCTTCCTCTCGGATTTCCTTTGAGAGACTGCCATGGTGCGGGAAGAATTCATTGGGTACCCGCGCAGCTTCGCTGGTTCTGCGGAGCATGTCGGACAAGAGTTCGACGTTCTGTCTGCTATTGGCGAAAACGAGGTTGTTGCTGCCTCTGAGCGTCGTGAAGAGGTGGCTGCCGATCGCCTGCCACACGCTTTCCCCGTTATGATCCGGGCCAACGGATTTGGTTTCGACATACCCCCGGACTTGAACCTTCAGTTCCCTGCCTCCTGTTTTTGATTCAATAATGTCGCAGGGCAGAGAGCCGTCATGCCGCAGGAAATTCGTGGCCATGGACATGTCGCCCAAGGTTGCGCTCAGCCCGATGCGGGGTATTTTTCTTCCTGCCGCGATCTCCACCCGATGCATGAGGCTTTGCAATTGCATTCCCCGCTCGGTTCCTATGAACGCGTGCAGTTCGTCCACCACGATTCTTCTCAGTGAGCGAAATGCCTTTCGTATCTCTGCATGACGCCTGATGAACAGAGCTTCAAGTGATTCTGGTGTAATGAGTAGGATGCTTGACGGCGTACTCAGCGCCTTGCCTTTCTGGGATGCGGAAATGTCGCCGTGCCAAGCAAAGACCGGCACATCCGTATCGCGGGTGACGCCTTCCATCCGCTGGAACTGGTCGTTGATCAGCGCCTTGAGGGGGATGATGCCGAGTATGCCGACTCCCTCAGGTTCAGTTCTCAAGACATCACTTATCGCGGGAAGAAAGGCCGCCTCGGTTTTTCCTCCTGCGGTCGAGGCGGAAATGATGACATCCCGATTGCCGTCGAGGATGGAGCCTATTGCCTGCTCCTGGATATCCCGGAGGCTGGTCCAGCCCTGTTGCCATATCCATCTCTGAATGGATGGGTGAAGGAGTGTGAAGCCCCTAGATTCTGAATGTTGTGAGCTCATCGTCACCCGAGGTGTCCTCGATCGATTCCGCACCGCCGTTGTCCTTGGCTATGCAAACGGTGTGCAACAGTTCCTGCCAGGAAGCCCCGGGGTTTTGCTCGAGAATTGCCAGCAGGTCGAGGAAGGCCTTGATGGTGTTGCGGGGAGTTCGAAAGTAGTCTTGGCCGATGGTGTTGTTGCAATGCTCAAGAAATTTCGTCAAGGCGTCATCCGGCAAGGCGTAAGCTTCTTCACTACCGCTTGCGAAAACATGGCGCAGCCGCTCCAGAAGTACATACATATCCTCCGGCGTAAGGTTTGCCAGATTGATGACAGGGCCGCTCATATCTACATAGTGGCCCGAAGCGAAGGTGTTCAGGGCGAGCCGTGATTGAAGGGCTTCATAACTGAACAACCCTCGCCTGGTGTCCAGAAGGAAATCAGGCGTGCCTCCCATGAGGAAGGCAAGACCTTCGCAATTGGCTTGCAGGCAATCGTTCAGTATCCGTAGCAGTTGTTCGTAGTTGTTCTTGCGGCTGACGGAGTTGCTGATTTTGTAGAGGTTGACCATTTCGTCTATACAGACAAGCAAACCTCCGTATCCGGCAAGTCGTACGAATTGGGACAGGATTTTCAAGTGGTCGTACATTGATGCGTCATCGACAAAGGTCCTGACGCCGAGGGCGGCCCGGGCGTCGGTCTTTGTCGTGAATTCTCCTCGTAGCCAACGGATCGCATTCCCCTTGGCCGCCTCGTCTCCCGAGTCATGGCCTTCCCAATACGCATTGATGACGTCGGCAAAATCATAGCCGCCGACCAGTTCCGTCAAACTTTGAAGACGGGAGTGAATGACTTCGCTGGGCTGTAGTCCGTTTGTCTTGGACTCCTGAATTGCCGTTGAAATGAATTTTTCAACGACCGAGGGCAGGGCTCCCCCTTCGGCCTTTGCGCGTGTGGCAAGATTCCTGACGAGCTCTCGGTAGAGAGATTGAGTTTGACCGGTGGATGAGTATAGTCGACGTTCCGGGGTCATGTCCGCGTGAACCGTTACCAGCTTTTTCTCTAAAGCCACGGTCCGCACCAGGTTCATGAAAAAGGTTTTTCCCGACCCATATTCGCCGATCACCATCCGAAAGGAGGATCCGCCGTCGGCAACCGTATCGATGTCTTGCAGCAGGCTTTTCACTTCCAAGGCTCGGCCGACCTGCACATGTTGAAGGCCGATTCGAGGGACGACGCCGGATCGAAGGGATTTGATTATCGCATCGCGCTCTTTGGGGCGGAGTTTTTTTGTGTCGCTCATGCCAGCATCTCCTCAAGGACTTCTCGGTTCACTTCTATGTTCTCTTCATCAAAAAGCACTTCGTCATCGAAATTATCAAGCGCAGCATCATTCAATGATTCCAACACGCCGGAGGGCATCAAGCCGAATTTTTCAGCCAAAGCGTTGAAGCTGTCCTTGTCCCAGGAGTCCTGTTCGCCGAGTTCGACAAGGATGTCTTTGTACGGTGCGCCAAGCCCATAGAAATCAGGGGCTTTTTCTGCTTCGGGTTCCGGTTCCGCGACATCATCCGTGAAAACGTCTTCCAGCAGTTCGGCGACCTCCTTCGTCTGTTCACGCTTGAGACGCAGACGGTCGGCATCAAGCTTGACGTCGGCTTCGGGACTTGCGCCTGGAGCAGGCGGGATGGAATAGCCGGTCTTGCCGGTGTCCGCATCTTTTACGGTAACAGGTTGGCTGTCGCCGTTGGCGAGGAAACGGTGGATGTGGGTCTGGACATCCTTCGGCTCCATTCCCATGGTTTTGTATATCTTCTCCAGAATCGTTATTTCCTTGGGGTGAATGACTCCATCCGCTCCGGCCACACTGATCAGGAAATCGGCCACTTTTTCGCGTTGCGCCGCACTGAGCCCGGCCAATTTTGCCTTCATGCCGGCCATGCTCGGCGGACGGGCAATGATCCATTCGAAAAAGGCGGTGAGCCGCAAGGTCTCTGTCGGGCTCAAACCCAAGGATGAAGCCAGATGAGAATTCAGGGCCGAACGCTCTTCTGGCGAGACGTCTCCATCTGCGGCCGCGACCAGTCCCGTCAGATGTACGAGGGCAATGGCCTGATGATAGCCTGTGCCGGGAGCCTCCTCTGTACCTTCCGGCAATTTGAAAAGGATGATCTCATCTCCGGCTGCGGGAGTGCGGCCTCCACGCCGGGGATCGGGCTCCATTCCAATCCCCAATGCGCCAAGAATGTTGGCCGTTTGGCTGGCTTCCGCCTTGGTGAGCTTGCCGGAGGTCTTGGTCGGCCACATTTCGATCAGTGCGTTGACCTGGGCGGTCCCCATGTCCTTGCCAGCCAACGCGCTGTTGCAATACTGCCGGAGGGCGTCCAGCTCTGCGGATTTGCGTTTCATGGCGATGGAACCGGGCAGGAGGGCGATGCCCGCAATTCCTTTTGCGGCTTCGGGGTCCTTGCCCATAAGGCGGCTGTAAGCCTCCAGTTCCGACATGCTTTGGTCCACAAGTTTCCAGAGATTGCCGAGAGGACGTTTGAGGCCACTTGGGTCCGGAATGTCAACATCAGAGCTGAATCCTCGAAGGGATGAACTGGCGGGATGATATTCAAGTCTGATCTTTTTCTTGTTGGGGGGAACGACCATCCCTTCGCCGAATTTTTCCTGGTAAAGAGTCTTGAAGAGGAAAGCGAATTCGTGCGGACAACGCTTTGCCGGTACCCGCAATCTGGTTTCCGGGTCTCTGAGTACCCATTCCAGAGCCAGATTCCAAGGTATCGGTTTCCCCTCGGCAACGTTTCTGCCAAGTTCTATTGTGAAGCTTGGCGGATATATTCCCCTGGCGATTTTGTTGGGATTGATTTCCGATTTGTGGGTGCCGTCTCCGATCAGAACACTGACAAGCCCCAAAAAGTTTTCGGAGTATTGCCTGAACGAGCGGTTGTCGCCGTAGATTGCAAGAAGCTCACTCGCCTCGTCGCGTATCCGGAGCAATTCTTCATTCCCCGGCTTGCTGTGCAACACCCGTCTTTCAAGACCATAAAAGAACAGGAAGACATAACCTATATACGCACCTTCGACCCGACGCCCTTTGGCAAGCCAGTCGATGTACGCAGCACGTGCTTCTGGTGAGATCCGACTGTACGAAGGCCAGTAGGACATTCCGAAATTTTCCGTGCACGATCTGTCGGAGCTTCTGGGCAGTTCGGGGTTGATGAGGGCCGGATCGGCGCCGTAGCCGTTCAGTGTGCCAAGTCCAGTGCCAACGTAGAGCATTCCGCCTTTGATGGTGTGTCCGTATATCTCGACAGACTGGCCCGGAGGAATCCAGCATTGCTCGTCGGATTGTGTCGCTTTAAAATTGTAATCATCATAATCGTCATCGGAATAGGTGACTCGGACTTCGATGCTGCTGGTGAATTCTTCGAGCTGTTGCTCGGCCTTCTTCTTGGCGGATGCCTTTTTGATGAAGTGGACTATGAGCCAGATTATCAAGACTGCAACGATGGCATTTCCCATGATGAAATCCTTATGAGATTGAAAAGTTTCGGCTTATGCTAATTCGGCATTACCATTTTTTCAATATAAGAGTTCGCTATGGTGATTTTTCTCCGAGTAGAGCTCCAAGCATTATCTCGGGTGTGGTTGTTTTGAATTCTCTTTGAGCTATGGGAAAGTACTTCATTTTCGCCCATAATTCCTTGTCCCCAACGATAAAGCAGCGCTTTTTCGCACGAGTAATCGCGACATTGAGCAGATTGGGCTTTGACGAGGCCCATTGGGCTGCTCCGATCTTGGTGTCCCCGTCTGCGCCGAGGACCATAATGACGCAATCCTCTTCCTTGCCTTGGAAGGTGTGGACGGTCCCTATCCTCTCTTTGCACCAGTCGTGAAGCGTACGGTTGGGGGGCACGACAGTCGCGCCGTAATTAGTCCAATCCTTTGTCAGCTTTTTCTGCAGCTCATTCTTTACGGCTTTAAAGGGCGATATGACATAGACCGCAGGGAGTTCTCCATAACGAATGAACGTGTCTATGATGAGTCGAACAACGAATTCAATTTGACCTGGAACAATCTGCTGTTTGCTGGTTGTTCCAGGGATGTGCACCCAAGAGCTTGCCACCGGCAAAGGGGGCTGATTGGGGGTAGATTTATGGGGAAGGCCGAATATCATTTTGCCTTCATATGCGATGTCGTTTGAAACGGAAAACATAGGGTCTATGCACCGTCTGTGCACCCGCAAAGGGCTCCCGATCCATGTTTCGGTTTCCCCTGAGCCGGACGATGTGTAGGCTCCGTATTTGTTGCACGCATCGGCTAGGTTTTGAGCCGAAACCGCATTCGGCGCGAAGCCGCCTTCTTTCGTATATGGTGAGAGTGCCGAAATTGGTCGTATCAAGTTGGCAGGGACCGTGAAGACCGGTTCGATTTGGAGCGGATCACCGACAACAACGGCATTTTGTGTCCGCCACAAGGCGCCAACTGCCGCTTGAGGAACGGCTTGACCGGCCTCGTCAATGAATAGCCAGCCAAGAGAATTGGAGCCGACGTCCTTGAATTGGTTCGCATAAGAAGCAAAGGTGGTCGAAACTACCGGCACGATCATAAAGAGGCTTTGCCAAATTGTGAGGGCATCGGATTCCTCAAGGCGGGCATGCCCTTTGAGATAGGTGCTGATAGCCATGATGTTGCCGCCGAAGCCTGCACCGCCGTTGGCCTTGTTTCTGCCGACGTCGGCAAGCCATGCTTCGTGCAGCGCGAGTGCCGCACCAAAGAGTTCCGTCCGGAGTGTTGAGAGCCGTTTGTCGTTCCAGAGTCCTCGTAATTGGAATGTGTCGGATTCGAGTTCGTCTGGGGTCCTGGGCACGTCGATGTCACTGAACTGTTGTTTGAGTCCGGCGAGTTTTGCCGTCTTATCATTCCATTCGTGACGTCGCATATTGAGCCGATTCGAGGCTTCCTCCCATTGGACGTTTATCTCCGTTTCTTGGTCGTGGAGTAGACCTAATTGGCTATCTACGGCGGTAATGTCCGCCTCCAGGCTTTTTCGCATCGACTTGAGGACACGTGCTTTGGATATGTATTCCCTGGCGGATGGACGTCGCAAAAGGCGGCTGAACCAACTGGGTTTCCGTTGATCGAGGATATGCCTGTCCTTTTCTGTCTGGAGAATGGCATGTCGGATTTCAGAGGCCTTTTGGCTGGTGTTCGCTATTTCTCTTTTGATATTTGCAGCTTCTTGCCTGCAAAGCTCAACCTTATGTAGCTCTGCACCAGTGTAAGTTGTTTCTGTTTGTTCAGCCAGTTCCTCCGTTGAATCGGCAAAGAACGCTCGCTTTTCAAGTTCCTCTTCCACTCGCTTCTGTTTGGACAGGAAGGCCGCTCTGGCCGCATCAACATTGGGCCCGTCGTAACGTTTTATCCAGTCGTAGATGGTCAGCAGGCCGAGCTCGTGAGCCGGGAGAGGGTTCCTGGGGTCTGGATAAAACGCAAAACCGTTGTTGAATTGTCTTCTGTTGTTGGCGTTCCCCAAGGCACAAGCTATGAGCCCCCATTGCGATTCATTTTCAGGAAGAGGCGTGAAGTGGTTCCCTTTGTTTCGGGTGGCGATTTTTTGGGCTGTAGGCTGGATATAGGTCCATTGCCGCCAACAGTCTCCCAGTGACGCCTGCTTGGGAAGCTCTCTGGATATGTTGTTGACTGCGGCGTTGTTTGACGAAGCGACGATCATTTCGAAACCGGCGAGCTCCGGTTTAAGGGCGCGGGTCCAAATCCCGTCCCCCAAAGGAATTTGTTTTTTGCCGTCAAAAGCGCATCCGGCTGTTTGGTAGGACGCCAGGATTTTGGCCCTCCGGACAATGTTTTCTGCGACAACGTCACGCAGCAAAGTTGTTTTGCCGGTCCCCGGAGGGCCGTTTACCGAAAAAATGCCGGATTCCTCATTGGCCTCAAAGGCCATGTTGATGGCGAACTGCTGCATAAGGCTCATCAAATGTTCCGGGGTGTCGAACCAATGCCCATGATTGAATAGCTTGGGGTGTAGCTTTTGCCGCAGCAACTGCCTGCCGTTGTTCGAGTATACGTCGATCCTTTCCGTTGGATTGCGCGGCGTGAGGAACTCGAACAATGAGCGAGATATCCTGCCCGCCTCGACGTCCTGTATTGCTCGCTCTATGTCTTGGATGAAAAAACTGTTGAGGATGTCTATCTCGGGTTCAACCGGGCTATTGGCATCTTGTCCATCGTCTCCGTCATTTCTTTCTGACCTTCGGTATGCCTCCTGCCACTGTATTAACCCAAGGGCCTTTTCATCTTTCGGTGTGAATTGGGCCCATTCATACAGAAGGTTGCGCAGTCCGGTAACATCCTCTGCTGTCAGCGGGAGCGGAGTGTCTGCCTGACCTCGTTGGGTTGCGAAGTTTTGAAGCATTTTGACCAACCGCCCTTGAGCCAATGAGAATTCCCTGGCGTTCAGCCCCGGTAGTCCAGAGCTTTGAACCGTTCCCAATGCCCATGGTAAAGTCGAAATCGAGATTTCATCGAAAAGAGGTTCCTTGTGCTCGTTGAGTTTAATCTTTGCAAAGCAAGTGGCCCCCTCTAAACTCCCTCGTGCCTCATTTTCGTATTCATCAGTTTGCGTTGGCTTCAGGATACGATTGCTGATCAAAGAAATCTCTTCTTTGTCAAACACGCCAAGGAATAAACCGTACCTGGGAGCCTTGTCTGCTGCGCACTCCGGAAAGGGGAACATCTCCGATTCGGCATGGAGCGAATTTTCGAGTAGCCAGTTTACTTGTTTATAACGGTGCGTGTCTTTGACAACGCTTCCATCAAGATCAAACGGGATGAAGAATTCAACTTTATGCCATGAATTGAGGATGGCGAGGAGACGTTCTTTATCGGATTCAGTCAGGGTGATGCTGCTGTCTTTTTTCATTTCAAAACCTTGGGATCGATCTTGGAGGGGGGTATTTGTCGAGGAGAATTCTGCGGTAGCGTCTTTTCGTCTAAAAGCTTTAGCCTCACCCAAAACCAACAGAGGCAGGAGTGTGGGCATGAAAATCGACTTTCCACCATTTGCTGCCAGGGAATGATGTCATGTAATTATTCCTTGATTTGCTGATCGGTTGAATATGTGAACAAATACCTTGTCCTGGATTGTTTGTGAAGGGTGTTGAAGTCGTTAAAGATGTATGCTCTTTTAGTAAAAGCGTTACGCAGCAGTCGTTTGATTTGTTTCTGGAGGCGATATGAACCGATTGGATATGTGCCTAGAGGTCTTGCAGGCCGTGAAAAAGAAAATGCACGTTAGGGATATCGCCGGGGCTTTGGCCACTCGTTACCCAGCTGAATTCGGCACGGAAGATACAGAAACGCTTGCCCGAAAAGTTAGTCAATCCATCAGCAATCACATTCGCAGTGCCGGGCGTAACTCCAAGATCAGTAAAGTTCCCAATGGCCGAGGCGGGCATCTCTCAGGCATGTTCAGAGCCAAACAAAAGCGGAAGAAAACCACCCTAGCTAAGCCTCCGCAGGTTTCGAACGGATATACCGGCAAGGCTGGCGAGTACGGCTTGTTGAGTGAGCTTCTTTTTATGGGTTACAATGCTTCGATCATGACAGTTGATGAGGGAATCGATGTCGTCGCATCTAGAGATAATAAGTATTTTCATATTCAGGTTAAAACGGCAAACAGCAATCCTCAAGGGAAATTCCAGTTCACCATCTCTGCAAAAAGCTATAAATCTTATGATGCGTCTACGACGTTCTACGTCCTCATTACCCACCATTTCATATGCAACGCATGGAGAAGCGACTATATAGTATTTCAAAGTGGAGATATCACAAAACTTATTGCAACTGGTGTTGTCGCAGCCGGTAAGCAGCATTCGTTTTTGGTTTTGTATGAGGGCAACAGGTGTTTATTAAATAACGGTAATGATATAACATATCATTTGAACAATTTTGATCCCATGAAATAGTTGTGTGTGGAGCTTGTTGGCATAATCCCAATCCGTTTTGAGATTTCTTGACTTAACGGTTGGCAGACTCTAAAAATTGTCTGTAGAAAATGAAATCTCGGGAATGACAATTTAACCGATAGAGGACTGATATGCAGAAGAAGAATGATGAGCACATGGAGAAGTTTGGGTTTGCCGTTGTTTCCGACGAAGACGGCATGGACAGCGTCGCCTACACGGCTTCCTGTTCCGGCAGTCGTTCCGATTGCTGCACCAGAACCTGCTCTGCGGATGCCAACTTCGCGGAGAGCGCTGAGGCTTGGGAACAGTATCTGGCAGTCAAGGGCGGACAGGTTCAGTACTAGCAGGCGAAATCGTAATGACGCATATTTTGGAAGCCTCCGCCCCGGAACTTCGAGACGGGGTGGAGGTTTTTCTTTATCCTGAGAAGGAAGGGATCTGCCAGGTCCTCTTCCTTTTTTTGTCCAACAGACGGCGTTTGCGCATTGAGTGCAAACCGGCCTTTGCGACTCTGCTCAAGGAATTATCCAAGCCGCTGCCATTAACGGATTCCCTGAACCATTCCGGGCTGGTCATGGACGAAGAAACCGAGGCCTTTCTCTCCTTTCTTGAGACTGAAGGAATCGTCACCTTGTCCGACCCGCTCGCAACGGACCTGCTTCCCGTCGAGTATGTGGAGCAATACAAGCGCCAGTTGTATTTCTTGCTGGATATCCTCAAGTCGCCGCAAAAGGCTCATGAAGTCCAAAAGCGGATTTTTGACGCGCACATAACCGTTTTCGGCCTCGGCGCCGTGGGCAGCGGCATCCTGCAACAGCTCTGCATGATGGGCTTTAGGCGATTTACCCTCATCGACTGCGCCGATGTCGAGGAGAACGACATAGCCCGGACGCCGTACCGGATTGCCACACAGGTGGGAATCCCCAAGACGGAGGCTGCCAAGGCGTTGGCGGCGGATTTCGCCTTTGATCCCGAAGTCGAGTTGCATAATGTCACCCTCAGGACGGATACCGACCTCGACGAGTTGGTCCAGGGAACGACGCTCATCATCAACACCACCGATCAACCCTACGTCGGCTACACCAACATCAAGCTTTCGCGGTATTCCCTGCAGCACGACATACCCGTGCTGGCTGCCGGTGGATTCGATGCCCATCTCGCATCTCTGGGGGAGTTGCTGATCCCCCATGTGACGCCGTGCGCGGATTGCTATGCCACGTTTTTTCATGAGAGCCTGAAGGATTGGAAGCCGATCCCCCACCCGGTCAAGGAGCGCGAAGGCTGGTTCGGCGGGTTGGGCAGCCTGTCCACGTTCAGCGCCTCCACGGCAGTGCTGGATATCCTGGGCTACTTCATGAACCCGGAAGACCGAAAGGCGGCTCCCGGCGGGCGGGGCGAATTTCTTTTTCATGATTACAGTCTCGATACCTTTGTCGTTGAAAGGGACAAGGAGTGCCAGTTCTGCGGGGAGGGGCGGAAATGAGTCGATACAGCGATGAGCGCTTCCGCCTCCGCCCATCGGTTTCGTTCGTGCCCATGCCGCAGGAGGGGACCTACCAGTTCTTTGTTTCGGACATCAGGCAGAGTTTCAACCTGGCCTTTGCCGATGAGGATTACGTCACGATCCTTTCCAACCTGGATGGGCGTCTGCCGTATGCCAAGCTGGCGGAAGCCTATGCCCTCACTGACCGGCAGAGCGTCGGTTTGGAACGGCTTTTCGAGGTCCTGATTGAACGGTGTGCCGTGGAGGATGCGCGAGTTGTGGCGTCGCGCGAAACCGACCCGTTTCGGCGGGTCAAGACGTTCATCGGCTCCTATGTCCCGTATTACGATGTGGAATCCGTCTGGCAGCGGATAGCCGAAAGCCATGCGGTCGTGATCGGGGCCGGAGGCGTGGGGAGTTGGGTCGTCTCCCTGCTGGCCCAGATGGGTATCAGGCATTTCACGCTGCTCGACGACGACGTGGTCAAGCCGCACAACCTGAACCGCTCCCTGTTCACCAAGGGGGATGTGGGCAGCCTCAAGACCTTGGCCCTGGAAAAGATGCTCAACTCGCGACGGGAGGGGTATTACACGGTCCGGACCATTCAAGAGAAGCTGAAAAGTTCGGAGCGGCTGATCGCGTTGTTGAAGGGCGACATGCAGCCGCAGACGGTTCTGATCAATTGCGCGGATTTTCCTTCGGTGGCCCACACCTCGGCAATTATCAACGAGGCGGCCTTTGCGCTCGACCTGCCCTACATCATTGCCGGCGGCTACAACATGCACCTCAGCCTGGTGGGGCCGACGATCATCCCAGGCAAGACGCCGTGCTTCCATTGCATCTCGCACGGCATGGACCAGCTCAAGGTGGCCGAGATCGAGGGGGCGGAGCGCATCGTCAAGGAGCACCGCAACCTCGGCAATCTGGCCCCCCTGGCGGCGCTCTCCGCCTCCTTTGTGGCCAACGAGTGCCTGAAGCTGTTGCTCGGATTGCCGAATCTGCAGCCGACCATGACCAGCAAGCGCGGCGAGTTCAATTTTTTCACAAAGAAGTTGGTGCTGGAAGAGTATGGCGTGTGGAATGAGTGTCCGTATTGCAGTGGGAGTAGCTGATGGGACGTTATGCAAAATTATTGCTTGGAGTGACAGGTGGTTTCTTGGTGTCAGCCTTTGTTTTTTTTATGGCTCGCCAAATTGATTTTGTTTTTCTTAAAGCGTTTGAGCCTTCAATCAACGAACTCGTCCAGAAGGAGTATCTTAACAATTTTAGTGGATATCGTGATTTCGTGACAGTTGTGACGGGATTACTTGCACTTATAGTGGGGGCAATAGGCATAGGTGCATTTATTTCATTTCGGAGATTTAAAGAAGAAGAGGAAAAGGTTACAGAACGAAGAAAACAGTTAGAAATGTTTCTTTTGATTGAGGAAGCCAGAAACATTATGGAATATGAATGGGGATTTCTTTCTGCTATCAAATTATACGACAAGGCTGAGGATAAGTATGATGGTCATTATCTTCTTTATTCGTTGAGAGGGGCTGCATATTATATCGCCGCGAGAAAAAACCTTAGGTTGGCAACAGGAAAGGAAGATTTGTTTTTTAATAAAGCAAAGCGAGACTTTCGAAGTGCCCTGAAAAAGAATAAAAAATCAATGCTCGCACAGTATGGATTGGGTGAGGTTCTGTTTCAAGAAGCTTTAAGCAAACGACCTACCATAGAGGGATTATCTTTTGATTGGGATAAGGTAAACACTTTTGATTCAGTAGATAATGATTCAGATATACTCAAAGAAGTAAGAAACACTTTGCAACTAAAGGTTGGCGGGGACTATTCAGGGGCAAATAGGAAGACGGTTGAAAAATCTATTTTACTCATCAAAGATGCCATTTTTAATGGATATGACTCTGTAGTTGGAAATCACACGTTAGGAACGATGTATGAATCGTTAGATGATATCACTAATGCTTATAAATGCTATAAAAAAGCTTATGGTAATGGATATATAGCAGCTGGGTATCAATACTGTTATCTATGGTTAAGGAAGAACTGTTCTACTGGTTGTACACAGGTTGAAAATGAGATAGTTGAGATATTAGAAGACGTTAGTATGGATGATGATGATTTCAGCAAAGCTGCATATGCCTTGCTTTGGTTTGTCTTTCTGAACGATGACAACAAGTTTAATGAGGCAAAAAGAGTTTTTAGTGAAACTGATAAGCATACTATAGAAAATTTGTTTTGTATAACTAGTAAAATATCCTGAACTGGCCATGCTCACCCTCCGCAGCATAGAAACCAACAACCTCAAGTCGGTTGACGTTTCCATCCCGTACGGACAAATAACCGCCGTTGTCGGCGGGAGCGGGGCGGGCAAGACTTCGCTGGCGTTCCATACGCTCTATGCGCTCTGCAAGAACGAACTCGATACCATTTCCGGCATCCCGGCCAGCCACCGGCCCAAGGTCCGGGATTATGCCAACCTGCTCCCGGCCATCGGCCTGAAGCAGAAGAACGCCAACGTCAATCCCCGGTCGAGCGTCTTCACCTATCTCGGGCTCGACAAGTTGTTCCTGCCCCTGTTCCTGCAGGCCAATCCGGACATCAAACGGAACATCCTGGCCCAGAACAATCCGGCTAACCATTGCCCGGCCTGCGAGGGGCTCGGCGTGGTCTACAGGCCCGATCCAGCCCGGATCGTCGATCTACACAAGCCACTTGCGGACAAGCCCTTCCTCTCCTGGAACAACTTCCTCTCCAATCATTATTATCCTTTGCTGGAAGCCTTCTGCGGCGCGCGTAGCATCGACATGGGCAAGTCCCTTTCCCAGTTGCCGTCACAACAGCAGGAATTGCTGCTTCATGGGGCCGACGATAAGCAATTTCAGGTCAAGTACAAGCAAAAGAACCGCTACCGGCAGAAATGGTTTCCTTTTGTGGGCGCTATCCGGGAGATTCAGGAATGCTGCGACAACTTGCAAGTGCCGGGAAATCGGCAAAAGGCCAAGTCGTACATCTCCGAACAGGTCTGCCCGAAGTGTCATGGGGCCAGGTTTGCGGAGTATCTTTCAGAGTACACGCTCAACGGCATGACGATCCACGACATCCTCTTGTCGAGCTTTGATGCGCTATTCCCTTTCATTCAATCCATCCCGGCCCGTGAATTTGCCGTAAACAAGCTGACGGCCTTGGTCGCCAATGTGGTCAGGAACAACCTGGGCTACCTCGCCCTGATGCGTTCGATACCGTCCCTCTCCGGGGGTGAGTTCCAGCGGCTGCAACTGGCCTCGGTGCTCAGCTCGGACTTCACGAACCTGCTCTACGTGATCGACGAGGTCTCCTCCTCGCTACACGTCGCGGAATACCCGGATGTCATTTCCCAACTCAAGGCGTTGAGGGAGCGCAATTCCACCCTGGTCATGGTCGAACACGAACTGGAATTCATCGAGAAGGCCGACAACCTGATAGCTCTTGAGGACGGCAGGGTGATCGACTCAACGGATTGGCTTCAGCGACAGCGGGAGGTCTCCGTTGAC
Source organism: Desulfovibrio sp. Huiquan2017 (assembly GCF_017351175.1). Lineage (NCBI taxonomy): Bacteria > Pseudomonadati > Thermodesulfobacteriota > Desulfovibrionia > Desulfovibrionales > Desulfovibrionaceae > Desulfovibrio > Desulfovibrio sp. Huiquan2017. The sequence goes on from NZ_JAFMPN010000012.1 coordinate 23,490, forward strand.
CGCATTAAAGTCGAGCCGCGAGGCGCTATGGAATTCACCGTTCACGACGTCCACAATATACGCCACCTCGATGTCACCATCCCAATGGGCTGCCTGATCGGCTGCTGCGGTGTGTCCGGCTCCGGCAAGTCCTCGTTTGCCGAGGCAATATCGGGCAGGAGTGGCGTTGAATACATCAGCCAGGGAACGATCCAGGGGAACAGCAATTCAACGGTGGCGACCTACCTCAAGCTCATGCAGCCGATTGATTCGTTTCTGTGCAAGGCCCTGGGTGCTCCATTGAAGACGTTCCTGTTCAACAACAGCGCCAGTCAATGCCCGGTCTGCGAGGGCAAGGGATATGTGGAGCAGGAAGCCTCATTCGGCCATGCGTTTCGTTCTGTCTGCGAAGCCTGCGAGGGCAGGCGCTACAGCCCGGAAGTACTTGCGTACCGATTCAATTCGCTTTCCGTTCACGACATCCTGACGATGACGGTCGCGGACTTGTCGGCGGCTGGGGTGTTCGCGGAAAGCAGGAAGATCGCCGCCAAATTGGAGGACATGATCAGCATCGGATTGGGGCACCTGAGCCTCTTCAGGGCCACCAGCGAACTTTCGGGCGGGGAGGCGCAGCGGATCAAGCTCCTGTCCCGAGTGAAGGCCAATCTCAAGAATACCTTCCTCATCATCGACGAGCCTGCCAACGGCCTGGAGCGTCACGATACAAAGCGTCTGATCGGATTCCTGGACAGATTGCTCACCAAGGCAAAGGGGATCATGGTCATCGAGCACAACCTGTTCTTGCTGAAAAGCATGGACTACATTTTGGAGTTCGGCCCTCGCGGCGGCGACAATGGCGGCGACATTATTTTTCAGGGCCGCATTGAGGATATGGACGGTTCGGAGTCTGTCCTCAAGATTTTTGTTTAGACGTTAATATCGGTGGGGCGCATTAAAGGTTCAAGCCGCGTCAGTATGAGTTGCTCCGGGGCTTTTCATGTCCGCTTTCTAGAGTAGCATGCGAGAGTCTCTGGCTTTCTACCGTGATCTTCCGGCGAGTCTCTCCGCCAATCGATCCGCCCTTAAATGGGTATACCTCTTTAGCATCTGCAAATTCTTGTGCCCGGTGATTTCCGCGATTTCCAGCAAGTCCAGGTCCGTATTTTCAAACAGCCTCGATGTCGCCTCGTGCCTAAGGTCATGAAAGGTTAAATCCTTAATTTCGGCCTCAGCCCTTGCTCGGCGCATTGCAATCGTGATCGCATTTTCACTCATGCCGAAGACCGACCCTGAGAGCTGTCGAGGTATGCTTTTTAAGATTGCAATGGCTTTCGGAGAGAGGGGGACAGTCCGTTCAGATTTGTTTTTCGTATTTTGCAAGTATGCGGTTTTGCGCTTTAGGTCGACATGGTCCCATCCTAGATTGGCTATTTCCGAGCGGCGCATTGCCGTTTCAATAGCGAATTGAACCACTGGCTTAAAGCTTTTACCGCAAGCATTGATCAGCCTCTCTTCTTCGCCCTTTTCTTCTCCATTTGCGGCAGGCTGAAGACGCCTAGTTCTTCCTCCGCTTAGCTTTGGCTTCCTTGCCCTTTTTATGGGGTTGCCTAGGCTTTCCATTCCCCATTCGATTGCGGCCACTTCAAACACCCTTGAGATAGTTGCCAAGTCGAGACGAATGGTATTGGGCTTGACGCCATCTCCTTCACGCTCCTTGATGAAGTCGGAGATGTCCTTCGTGCGGATAGCGGCCATGGTTTTGTTGGCGATGTCCCGTTTTTGGATCGCCTTCGCTCTGCGTGTTTCGTTGGCTATCATTTTGAGGCGTGGGATGTATTCCTCAATGAATCGGTCAAGCGCCTCTTTGAGCGTTGTGCTCTCAGCCTCTTTGCGTGAGACAAAGTTGCCTCGATTCATTTCCGATTCGATGTCTTGAATCCAAGCATCGGCGTCGGCTTTGTACTTGAAAGATTTGCTTTGTGTAGCCTGACCTTTCTTGCGGATACGGACTTCCCACTTCTGGCCTCGTTTTCGGATGGTCGCCATGGTTGCTCCTTTTCTTGATTTCACTGGAGCAAAATTGGAGCATCCTGTCAAATGGGCACAAAAAAAGGGTCTAGCAACTTGCTAAACCCTTGATTTCGCTGGAGCCAGGAATCGGAATTGAACCGACGACCTACTGATTACGAATCAGTTGCTCTACCAACTGAGCTATCCTGGCGAAACGGGAGTCGATTTTTATACTAGGTGGCGTGGGTGGTCAAGGTAAAAGAGTGGTTAAGACAGGGGGAGAGTAGGGGGGCGGCGAGAGGGAGGTTGGAATAAGGGGGTGGCTTTTCCTGGGGAGGTTGGTATTGTGGGTGGCCTAGGTGTTTATTCAGCGAATCAACAGGCTGTCGGGCATTAGGGAGAGTTGGCGGGTGAGAAAGGGAAGGACCATCGGCAGGGCCGGGTTGCTGGGCATGGTGGCTGTTTCCTGGATTTCCATCCTGGTTATTGGTGGGGTTTGGCTGTACTCCATGCATGCCGATTTTCAGGCCGACACGGTCCGGCTTCGCGAGGACCGCTACGGCGAGCGTCGCGATCTGGTCAAGAGCGAGGTGGAGGAGGCCCTGGGGCTGATCGCGCGGCTCCGGCGGTCCGCCGGCGCGGCTTTGGAACGTAGGCTCGAAGCCCGGATACGCGACATCAGAGCCTTGAACGAAGTCCTCGGGCGCGATCTGGCCAAAGGGACCGCCCCCGCCATGCTGCGCATCGCCACGATGCGGCTCATGGCCGCCTTGGATCGCAGTGAGGCCCGGCTTTACGCCGTCCGCGGCGACACCCTCTATCTTTTCTCTCCATTTCCCAAGTGGGTCGATAGCGAGGACGCCCTGTCCCAGTTGGAGGCCGAGCTCACGGGCATGACCAACGGGCAACGCAGGCTGACCCTCAAGGTGCCCGACGGACTGAATCAGTACACCTTGCTGGTCAAGGTCAACGAGTTCGAGGCCCAGGGACTGCGCGTGGTGGTCGGGGCCTGCCTCGAAATGGCCGAGGAGGCGATCAAGGAGACCGCCCTGCGGGAACTGGGGGAGATTCGCTACGCCCGGAACGAAACCTTGTTCGGCGGGACGCTGGAGGGCGAATCCATCCTCGGCCCGGCGCACGGCCGGAACATGTGGTCCATCACCGACGCCAACGACGTGAAGATCGTCCAGGAGCTCATTGCGGCTGCCAAGCGCGGCGGGGGGTTCGTGACCTACGTCATGCCGCCCCTGAGTGGCCAGCGCAACGCACTCAAGGTCAGCTACGCCCAACTCGTGCCGGACTGGGGCTGGTATATCGGCACCGGGGTCTTCGTGGACGACATCGAGGGCGTCATTGATCTCAAGCGCAAACAGCTCGAACAGCACATCCAGGACCGCGTCCTGCTTATCCTGTCCGGCATGGCCGCGCTCAGCCTGCTGGCCCTGTATCTGTCCCGCCGTCTGTCCCGGAACATCGAGAATAATGTGGCCTCCTTCACCCAGGTCTGGAAGCGGGCCACGTCGGGCAAGGGGGAGATTGACCTGGCTTCCCTGGACTACGCGGAATTCAAGTCGCTGGCCGAAGCCGCCAATCGCATGGTCGGCGAATGGCAGGCGGCGCAGGAGGCCCTGTCCGAGAGCCTGGAGCGGTTCAGCTCGTTGGTCTCGAATATTCCGGGCGTTATCTACCACAGCGACTTCAAGAACGGCTGGGTGAACCAGTTCGTCAGCGAGACGGCCTTGGACGTGACCGGATACCCCGCCTCGGAGTTCGTGGCGGGCGGTGGGCGATCCTTTCAGTCCATCATCCATCCCGAGGACCGGGATTGGGTGGCCCGCTCCCTGCGCGAGGGACAGGAGCACCGCCAGACCTTTCTGGCGGACTACCGGATCATCCGCCGGGACGGCGAAGTCCGTTGGCTGTCCGAGCGCGGGCGCATCCTTCCTGGTGAGCAGGGCGCGCCGGACCGCATCGACGGCGTGATCTTTGATGTGACTGACAGGAAGCATGCCGAGGAGGAGTATTACAACCATATCCATTTTCTTGAGACCTTGGACCGTATCGACCGGGCCATGCATGCAGGGACTTCCACTCAACGGATGCTTGAGAATACGCTGGAGGCTATCCGGGTGGCCTTCGGGGCCGATCGGGCCTGGCTGCTCCTGCCGTGCGATCCCGAGGCGGAGGCGTTTCGGGGGGTGGTGCATCAGACGTCCTCGGCGTTTCCCTTTGAAGGGGAAGTGACTCTGCTTTCGGATGAGAATCTTCGTCGGGACATGGGGATGCTGTTGGAAAGTTCCGTGCCTTTGGCCTTCGATCCCTCCACCGGGCGGACGATTTCCCAAAACGTCATGGATCGATTTCACGTCAAGTCGCAGCTCCTGTTCGCCATCCGGCCGCGGGTCGGCCAGGCGTGGGTCCTGGGGCTGCATCAATGCCGGGAAGCGCGCGTCTGGACCACTGAGGAAGTACGCCTGTTCACCGAGGCGGGCCGTCGTCTGGCCGACGGATTGAACGTGGCGCTGATTTTCGACGAACTGAGCGAGAGCGAGGAACGGTTCCGGACTTTTTCCGAACAGACCATGCTCGGCCTGTGCGTCCTGCAGGAGGACAAGGTCATCTTCATCAACCAGGCCGCGGCGGACATCATCGAGTCCTCGGTGGAAGACATCATGGCCTTGCCGCCCGGCGGGTTTACCCGCTATCTGCATCCGGACGACAGCAGTTTCGTCCTGGATCAGGCCCGGCGCAAGCAGGCCGGGGAGGACGGCGTGGTCTCGGCCTACACCTGGCGCGCGGTGACCAGCACGGGCCGGGTCAAGTGGGTGGAGATCCACTCCCGGACCACCAAAGTCAACGGCAAGTCCGCCGATTTGGTTTCCTTGGTGGACATCACCACTTCGAAACGCGCCGAGGAGGACCTGGAGGCGATCATCGCCGAGCGCACCTCGGCCCTGGCTCTCAAGGCTGAAGAGTTGAAGCGGGCCAACGCCGAATTGACCCGGCTCGACGACCTCAAATCCTCTTTTCTGACCACCGCGTCCCACGCCATGCGCACGCCGCTGACCTCGGTGCTCGGCTACGGCACTCTGGCGCGCAAGGAATTGGACAGGGTCTTGGCCGGTTCGGGCAACGGCGAGAGCCTGCGTCGGGCCCTGGACAACCTGGATGTCCTGGCGGACGAGGGACGGCGGCTGAATCTGCTAGTGGACCAGTTCATGGAGCTGGCCGACATGGAGGCGGGCGACGATCTGCGAACCGAGAAGGCCTATCCCGTGGCCGGGAGCATCCGGCGGGCCGTGGAGGACGCCCGGGTCGAGTGTCGGCACAAGGGCTGCCTTGAGGTGACCTTGGAGATGGAAGAGAACCTGCCGGACCTCAACGTCTTGCCGGAACACCTGGAGCGGGTCCTGGGCCACCTGCTGGGGAACGCCTGCAATTTCACCCGCGACGGCAGGATCTCCGTGCGCGCGGCCAGCCTGGACGGCAAGGGGCTGGAACTGACCGTGGCCGACACGGGCAAAGGCATCCCCGAGGGGGAACTCGAAGCCATCTTCAAGCCGTTTCATCAAGTGGAGACCGGCGACACGCTGGTGGACGAAATCAAGGGTGCGGGACTCGGCCTGGCCCTGTGCCGGATGGTCGTGGAGAAATTGGGCGGCCGGGTTTGGGCCCGGTCCAAGTCGGGCGGGGGGACGGTCTTTCACGTGACCCTGCCCGGCGGCCGGAAGGGCTCGGTCGAATCTCGGGACCGGGTTGGATCGTAGGCCCGGGTCAGGAGGCCATGAGCTGTTTCAGGGCCTCCTCTTCGTTGTCGAAGACGAGGTAGGCGGTGCTCCGGTTGGCCGCGATGGTCTCATACTGGCGGTGTTGGGCCAAATGGGCCGGCGTGCAGACTTCCACCAAGCGCAGACCATCCAGTTGAAAATCCTGTTTGGCGGCGTAGTCGGCGAGTTCGACAAGGTCGTGATAGTCCAGGTGGAAGTGGGCCTGGGTGTAGTCGAGGAGTATCCGGCGCAACCCGAGCCGTTTGGACTCGGCGCGGTATTGGGCTGAAAAACGGATGACATCGTCGATGGAACGGATGTCACCGGCCACGTTTACCCTGAGGTGGCCTGCGCAGGCCGTGATAGATACGTTGGTAGGCATGACTGTTTCCTTATCCGGAGGATCTATACTCGCCTCGAGAATGCGATGCAAGAAGTGAGGACATGGACAACGGTTTTGTGCTACGCCGGAAAAAAACAAATCGGGGCAACTCCATGCAGTACACCATCACCTATATTTACCACAGCGCCTTTGTCCTGCGCACAGACAGGCGGACCTATCTCTTCGACTATCCCGAAAATGAACATCTGCCGAACGGGGCGGACGGTCTGGTCCGGGACCTCGTGGCCGGGACCGATCTGGCCGTGTTCATCTCCCACGGCCACGCCGACCATTGCAACGGGGACCTCGCTTCCGTAACCCGCACGGCCCGTCAGGTGCGCTACGTGCTCTCCGACGATGTGGCGGAGCTTCGGCCCGAGGCCGTGCCCGGCAATGGGCAGGTGCTCCTGGCCGAGCCGGACGAGACCTACGGTTTCGGCGGTATGATCGTCGAGACCCTGATGTCCAACGATCTGGGCGTGGCCTTCCTTGTGGAGGACAAGTGTTTCCGCTTCTATTACGGCGGCGACCTGGCCGAATGGACCTGGCCGGGCGCGGCCCGGGCCGAAGCGGATTTCACCCGGAAGTTCTTTCAGGGGAACATGGAGCATGCCCGCGCCTTCAAGCCGCAGGTGGCCTTCGCCAATGTGGACCCCCGGCTCGACAATCTGGCCGGGGGCGTGGAAGCATGCCGGATTATCGGTGCGCCCGTGTTCGTACCCATGCACACCTTCGGTGAGACCGCGATCCTGGACGGGTTCGCCCGGACCGTGGAACCGGAGCCGTCCACGGTGTTCCGCTATGCCGCCATGGGAGACTCGGAGGTATTCTCTTTTTAGTTTACAACTGTTTATTCAGGCTGTTAAAGAGTTGGAGCCCTTGAACCCGTCAACGTCACCGGGAGCGTCATGTCTACACGAACCCTGTTTTCGGCCCTGGCTCTCTGCCTGTTTTGCCATATTCTCGGGGCCACTGCGGTTTTTGGCGCTTCTCCGATGGCTGTGATGACCGGCGGCTCCGGCGGGGGCAAGGCCAAGAAGGTCGAAGCGGTCATTCCCCCCGGCGCCACCCCGGGCCAGCTCAACGAGATTCTGGCCTCCATGAGCGACGAACAGGTGCGCCGCCTGCTTATCGAGGAATTACGCAAGAACGCCGTCCCCCCGGCCCATGAGCAAGAGCCCGGCGGCGTGGCCGGGGCCATCGTCCGGGCCAAGCGTGTTGTCCAGAAGGTGCGGGAACGGTTCGCCTACCTCTTTTCCGGTGCGGCCCAGGCCCCGCGGATCCTGCCCGAGGCCTTCCGCAAATCCCTGACCGGCGAGGGCGTGCACCCGCCCGGAGAACTCGGCCTTGGCCTGTTCGCGGTCACGGTCCTGTGGTTCCTGTCGCGCTGGCTCGTGACCCGTCGTGCGGCGGGCCTGCGCAAGCGCATCGAAGATGTGGCCCCGGCTGCGCCCCTGACGGTCAAGGTAGGGCGGCTCCTGGCCCGGGCCTGCTTCGACCTGTTTGCCGTGGCCTGCATGGCTCTGATCACCCTGATCCCCTATCTGCTGATCTTCAACGAGCCCGCCACGGGCCGACCGGTCATCTTCGTCTGGTTGGCGGCCATGCTCGTCGTGGAGCTGGTCCGATTGGCGGCGCGGTTTGTCCTGGCCCCTGACATGGGGGCCATCCGCTTTTTGCCGTTGAGCGATGAAACCGCCCGGTATCTGTTCAAGTGGATCGTGCGCATTGCCTGGGTGGTGGCTCTGGGTATTCTGGCCAGCTCCCTGGTGGAGATGGCCAGGGGCAGCGAATTGGCCTATTTGCTCATTGTGGCCGTCACCGGTTTCATCGTGGCCGCCATGGTCAGCCTGCTCGCCCTGTGGAACAAGCGGCCCGTGGCCGAGGCCATCCGGCGGGCCGTGCCGTTGAACTCCCTGCGCTTTCAGTTGGCCGGATCGTGGCAGGCTGGCGTCATTATCTACGCCCTGGGCTTCTGGCTTTTCTGGGTAGTCGGGCTGCTCGTCTTCGGCCGCCATGCCATGCTCGCCGGGGTCTACACCCTGCTTCTTGTACCGGGCTACCTGCTGGTGGACTGGGGTTGCCAGCGGCTGGTCAGCTTTGCCGCCGGGTTGGCGGACGCACCCATGGGGGATTCGGACGAGGAGGCCGTGGTGCAGGGCGTGCCCAACATCGGCCGGTTCCAGCATTTTCTTTCCGTGGGCTTCCGCGTTCTGGTCCTGGCCGGGGCCGCCTTCCTGCTGCTTCGGATCTGGGGCATTGACCTGGCCTTCGGGCAGGCCACGGTGGGCGCGGGGTTCGATATCCTGCTGACCCTGATCCTGGCCTATATTTTTTGGGTATTCATTTCGAACTATATCGAGAAGCGGCTCAAGGCCAAGGATGACCCCATCGAGGCGCACGGCGAAGGCGAGGGCGGTGGCGGACCTGGCGGCGACCGGTTCTCGACCCTGCTGCAGTTGGTCAAGAAGTTCATCTTCGTGGCCCTGTCGGTGATCACCGTGCTGGTCGTGCTCTCGTCGTTGGGCGTGGACATCGGTCCGCTCATCGCGGGTGCGTCGGTTTTCGGCATCGCCATCGGCTTCGGGGCCCAGACCCTGGTCAAGGACATCATCTCCGGCATCTTCTTTCTTATGGACGACGCCTTCCGGGTGGGAGACTACATCGTCGTGGGCAACGCCACGGGCACGGTCGAGGAGATATCGGTCCGTTCCTTCAAATTGCGGCATCATCTGGGGGCACTGTACACCATCCCCTTCGGGTCCATAAAAGAGGTCCAGAACATGACCCGGGACTGGTCGGTCATGAAGTTGCAGTACCTGGTGCCCTTCGATACGGACATCCATGAGATCAAAAAGATCATCAAGCGGATCAACAAGGAGATCCGGGCTGTTCCGGAGCTCAACGAATTCATGCTTTCGGACATCAAGAGCCAGGGCGTCAAGGCCATGGAGCAGTACGGCATGCGTATGCGGGTCAAGTTCATGACCAAGCCCGGCGGGCAGTTCACCCTACGCAAGCTGGTCCTGGCAAAGATGCGCAAGTACTTCGCCGAGGCGGGCATCGAATTCGCCAAGCCGCGCGTATCCGTGCATATCCCCGAGCGGGAGCGCTTGACCCCCGAGGAGGAGGCCCATGCGGCGGCGGCCGCATCCCAAGTCGTGGAAGAGGGCATGTCGACAAAAAAGAAGAAACATTAACAGGGGCAGACCGGTGCGATTGTTCCGGCCCCGCCGCGGGGGGCGCCATGTCGTTCGAACTGTTGTTCGAGATTCGTAACGGCTACATCGTCGGTGTGGTCACCGGGGTGATCGCCACCCCGGAGGATCTGCTGCGCAAGGTCCGCACCATGATCCACAAAGCGCTGGACAGCAACGTGACCCGCTTTCTCATGGACGAGCGCGGCGCGGAATTGCGGCTGGAGTCCCATGACATTATCGAGGTGGCCAACCAACTGGACGAACGGAACATCCAGACGTTGGGCGGGCGTTCCGCCTGCCTGTGCGATCCCCGGTTCGTGGAGTGCTACAAGGCCTGCGAAACCGTGTATGGCAACCGTTCCCTGAGTTACCGGGTATTCGAACGCGAAGAGGATGCCGTGGCTTGGCTCATGCGCTGATCACGCCTTTTCTTGCGGCCACTTTCGGGTTAGGGTGGCCCATTGCCAATCACCACCCCGACCAGGAGCCCATCCTTTGACTCTCAAGGACAATCTGCACGCTTTTTTCAACCCCGGCGCCGTGGCCGTCATCGGGGCTTCCTCCACTCCCGGCAAGGTCGGCCACACCGTTGTGGCGAACATGCTCTCGGCCGGCTATACCGGCAAGCTTTTGCCTGTGAATCCCAAGGGCGGCGAAATCGAGGGGCTGCCGGTGGTCCCGGACATCGGCGACTTGCCGCGCGGCCTGGATTTGGCCGTCATTGCGGTCCCGCCCCGGTTCGTCGTCGAGGCCGTGCGCCAGCTCGGAGAGATCGGGGCCAAGTCGGCCATCGTCATCACCGCCGGATTCAAGGAAGCGGGCAAGGAAGGCTACGATCTCGAGCAGGAGCTCAAGGCGGTCTGCGAGAAGTATCGCATCAGCCTGCTCGGTCCCAATTGCTTGGGCATGATCAACGGCGCGGCCGGGGTCAACGCCTCGTTTGCGGCGGGCCTGCCCGGGCTTGGTTCCATCGCCTTCTTTTCCCAGTCCGGTGCCCTGTGCGTGGCCATCCTGGACTGGGCCCTTGGCGCGAACATCGGCTTTTCAAAATTCGTGTCCCTGGGCAACAAGGCGGTCCTGGACGAAGCGGACATGCTCGATTATCTCAACCGGGACGAGGCCACCAAAGTCATCCTCGGCTACATTGAAAACGTGGAGCACGGCGAGGCCTTTCTCAAGGAGGCCCGGCGGGCCAGCCTGAACAAGCCGGTGATCATGATCAAGGCGGGCACCACGGCGGCCGGGGCCAAGGCGGCCAGCTCCCATACCGGGGCCATCGCCGGATCGGACCAGAGCTACACGGCGGCCTTTCACCAGTCGGGGGTCATCCGGGTGGGCGACGTGGCCACCCTGTTCAACCTGGCCCAGGCCTTTTCCTCCCAACCCCTGCCCAAGGGGCCGAATCTTGCCGTGGTCACCAACGCGGGCGGCCCCGGCATCCTGGCCGCGGACGCGGCGGACCGCTCCCGGCTGTCCATGGCCGAGCTTTCCCCCCGGACCATCGAGAAACTGCAAGGTTTCCTTCCCAGCTACGCGGCCTTCTACAACCCTGTGGACATCGTGGCCGACGCCGACGCCAAGCGGTACCGGCAGACCCTGGATGTCGTCGGCGAGGACCCCATGGTCCATTCCATCCTCGTCCTGCTCACGCCCACGGCTTCGGTGGAGATCGACAAGGCCGCCGAGGCGGTCATCCGTACGGCCCGCAAGTGGGCCAAGCCGGTCTTTGCCTGTTTCATGGGCAAAACCAAGGTGGCCGGAGCCCGTAAGATGCTCATGGAGGCGGGCGTGCCGTGTTATGCCTTCCCTGAGCCTGCGGTCCATTCCATCGAGACCATGTATCAGTATTATTTGTGGAAGCATCGTCCCGAGCCCGAGTACGCCGAGGTCGAGCGGGACATGACGGCGGTGCGGCGGGTCATCGACGACCACCTGCGCCGCCGACAGGCCGAGGTGGTGGAATTCGAGGCCCGACATATCCTTCAGGCCTATGGGCTGCCCACTCCCCAAACCAGGCTGGCGCGCACCTCGGACGAGGCTGTGGCTGCCGCCGAGGAGATCGGCTATCCCGTGGTCCTCAAGATTGCCTCGCCGAACATTTCGCACAAGACCGACGTGGGCGGAGTCAAGGTCAATCTGCGAAGCGCCCGCGAGGTCCTGGATACCTTCAAGGAGATCACGGCCCGGGCACAGCGCATGCGCCGCGACGCCTACATAGCGGGCTGCCTGGTCCAGGAAATGGCCCCTCCGGGCGTGCGGGAAGTGATCATCGGGTTCAAGCGGGACGAGCAGTTCGGGCCCATGCTCATGTTCGGGCTGGGCGGGGTGTACGTGGAGATCCTGAAGGACATTTCCTTCAAGCTCGCGCCCCTGTCCAAGCAGGACGCCTTCGAGATCGTGCGCGAGATCAAATCCTACATGCTGCTCAAGGGACTCAAGGGCGACAAGCCCGTGAATTTCGCCGCGCTGGAGCGGATCATCATGGTCATGTCCAAGCTGGCCATGGACCTGCCCGAGGTGCTTGAGGCCGAATTCAATCCGGTCCTGGTCAACAACGAGCGGGCCATGGTGGCCGACGTGCGCATGACCCTGAGCGTGTAGGCTTTCCTATTTCTTCCTCAACTTGGTGACGGACTCGCCACCGATGCCCCAGTTGTCCGTGTCCACCTCGTCGATGATGACGAAGGTGGTCTTGGGGTTTTTGCCGAGCACGTCGGCCAGCAGGTCGGTCACACCTTGAATCAGCCGCTGTTTCTGTTCCGTGGTTGCGCCTTCGTTGGTGATGCGGATGTTCACGAACGGCATGGTTTACTCCTCGGCTCTGGTTCGGGGTTGCAGAGGCAGGGCCACGGTCACGGTGGTGCCGTGTTCCATGGACAAGTCCAGGTCGATGCGCCCGCCCATGACCTCGACCATGAGCCGGGCTGAATAGGTCCCGAGTCCTGTGCCGGTACGCTTTCCTGCCGTGGCGTATTTTTCGAAGAATTTGGCGCGCATGGACTCGGGCACGGGGGCGGGGTTGTGCACGGCGGCGAAAAATTCCCCGTCGGCGCGCAGGGATATGGAGACCGTGTCGCCGGGGCCGGACGCCTCAATGGCGTTTTTGAGCAGATTGGCCAGGATCGCATAGAGCAGATTGACCTCGGTGGAGATGGTCAGGGCGTCTTCCGGGCGCAGGGGACGTCCTCCGAAGGCGGTCTCCACGGCAACGCCCTTGGAGCGGGCCAGCTCGGACAGATCCTCCGTCAGTCGGCGGCACACGAACAGGACATCCACGTCGGCGGGCGTGTATTCATAGACGCCGGTCTCCATCCGGTAGAGGTCCAGGGACCGGCTGATCAGGTCCATGCCGGTGTTGGCGACCCGGCGCATGTCGTCGAGCATCTCCCGTTGTTCCGGGTCCAGGGTGGTGAAATTTTCCAGGTAGGTGATGCCGTTGAGCACCCCCAGCAGCGGGGTTTTGATGTCGTGGCGGGTGATTTGCTCCACGTCCTCGCGTAATTTTGCGGCTTGGCGCCGCGAGTGTTCCTTGGCGACTTCCTGGCGGATCAGGAGCAGGACCACGCCAAGCAGGGCGAAGCAGATGACGAAGGAGCCCACCGTGGCGTAGAGGTTGAAGCGCTCCAGTTGATGCATGGGCTCGGTCACGTCGAAGACCAGCTCAAAGGCCCCCATGAAGTTGTCGCCACGCATGACCGGTGCAAAAGCCGCCACGGTGTCTATGGCCGAGGGCCGTCCCTGGACAGGGTCGCTGCGCAGGATGTCGAGATGGGCGTATTGCCTGCCCTTGGCGATATGGTCCGTGAAGACCGGCTTGGTTTCCTTCGTGCCGATTTCGGCCGTGTCCGTGGAATAGAGGATTCGGCCGTCCGGGGCGAACACGCGGACCGCGAGCAGGCCGAAGTCCGTTTCCAGCCGGTAGACGTCGGCCAGGAACCGGGGAGTGTCGAGGATCGTTGGGCCCAGGGGGGTGTGTTTGATGGACGGAGGGATGGTCAATGCGGTAAGCCGCCGGGCCCCATCCTCGAAGGTGTCGACCATGATCCTGGTATAGCCGGGATAGATGACCAGGGCGTTGACCAAGGGCAGGCCCACGGCGCAGAGCATGGCCAGGATCAGGATGCCGAGCAGCGGGTAGCTACGAGGCATCCGGTGTCGGGCGAAGATCTGGTGAAGCAACCCATTGGGGATACGGGCAGTCTGGTCGTGTTTTTCGTCTGCGGCCATGTGCGGGAATCTCCTGAGGGAGGGAATGAAGCGTGGCGTGTTCTCGGAGGAAACATAACAGATGGCGGGAATCTGACAAGTTAATTTGAACGCCCTTTCACGCTGGCCGCCAAGCTCGGTTTCGGTCTGTTGCCTTGTTTGCTTTATCTTATATTCTATATGCAGGATGACTGTCTAGACCCAATGCGGACCGAGGGGGCCCGCCCGCCGGGATCGAAGATGCGGCGCACGGCCCGGACCGGGGAAAAGATCTTCCCGGCCGGGCCGTGTGGATATATGGGGCGTTGCGGTCCCGGGACCGTGTCGATGGTGGGGGCGCCGCGTGACCGTCTACAGGATGTAGCGCGACAGGTCGCGGTCCTCGACGACCTCGCCGAGTTGGGCCACGACGTAGTCGCGGTCGATGACCACCTTGTTGCCGGATTTGTCCGGGGCTTCGAAGGAAAGGTCGGCCAGGATCTTCTCCATGATGGTGTAGAGCCGACGTGCGCCGATGTTCTCGGTTTCCTCGTTGATCTTCTCGGCCATAGCGGAGATCTCCTCCAGCGCTTCGCGGGTGTAGTCCACCTCCACGCCTTCGGTCTTGAGCAGGGCCTTGTACTGCACGGTCAGGGCGTTTTTGGGCTCGGTCAGGATCTGGTAAAACTCCTCCTTGTGCAGGGAGGCCAGCTCTTCGCGCAGGGGGAAGCGGCCCTGGAGTTCGGGGATGAGGTCCGACGGCTTGGCGAAATGGAAGGCGCCTGCCGCGATGAACAGGATGTGGTCGGTCTTGACCATGCCGTACTTGGTGTTGACCACGCTGCCCTCGACGATGGGCAAAAGGTCGCGCTGGACGCCTTCGCGCGATACGTCTGCCGAGCCGCCGCCCGCCTGGTCGTGGCGCGAAGCGATCTTGTCCATCTCGTCGATGAACAGGATGCCTTGCTGCTCCACGCGTTCCCGGGCCAATTCGTTGACCGCGTCGGGGTCGATGAGCTTGTCGGCTTCCTCGTCGATGAGCAGTTGATAGGCGTCCTTGATCTTCATCTTGCGGGCCTTGCGTTTGCCCGGGAACATGTTGGAGAAGGCGTTTTGCAGGTTGGATCCCATCTCCTCCATGCCGGGGATGGCCATGATCTCGACGCTGGCGCCGCTTTGGACCGTGACCTGCATCTCCACTTCGCGTTCGTCCAATTGGCCCGCGCGGAACATCTGGCGGAACTTCTCGCGGGTATCGTCATCCTTGGGCGGCTCAATCTTTTCCACTTCGCCATCCTGCCCGCCCTGGAAAAAGCCCATGGGCCCGGAGGACTGCGGTTTTTTGCCCGGCAGGAGCAGGTCCAGCAGACGTTCTTCGGCGTTTTTCTCGGCTTTGATGCGGACCTTTTCGGTCTCTTCCTTGCGGACCATGTTCACGCCGATCTCCATGAGGTCGCGGATCATGGATTCCACGTCGCGGCCCACGTAGCCCACTTCGGTGAACTTGGTGGCCTCCACCTTGAAGAACGGGCAGTTGGTCAGTCGGGCCAGCCGCCGGGCGATCTCGGTCTTGCCCACGCCCGTGGGGCCCATCAGGATGATGTTCTTGGGCGCTATTTCGTCGCGCAGCTCCGGGTCGAGCTGCTGCCTGCGCCAGCGGTTGCGCATGGCGATGGCCACCATGCGTTTGGCCGCGTTCTGGCCGATGATGTATTTGTCCAGTTCCGATACGATTTCTCTGGGGGTCAGATTGCTCATGTGAATGCCTCCGGCGGCTTAAGAGCCTTTTGAAAAAGGTTCTTAAGAATCTCCAAAACTTTTTGTCGCACGCCTGTCGGCGTGGGAATGTTCTCGATTACATGGCGCGTCCTTCCGGGTACGCACCTTCCACGCCGCCATTTTTTTTTGCGTATCTCGTCCCTACCAGGCGGCGTGGCGCCAAAAAGCTTTGAAGGGAGAGCGCGCGTCTGCGTCTTGAACTACTTCGCCTGCGTCTCGATGGTGATGTGGTTGTTGGTGTAGACGCAGATGTCGGCGGCGATTTCCATGGCCTTGCGGGCGATGGTTTCCGCAGGAAGATCGGTGTTCTGCTGCAGGGCGCGGGCTGCGGCCAGGGCGTAGGACCCGCCCGAACCGATGGCGGCCACGCCGTCGTCGGGTTCGATGACGTCGCCGGTGCCGGAGATGATCAGGATGTGCTCGCCGTCGGCGACCAGCAACATGGCTTCGAGCTTGCGCAGGTATTTGTCCGTGCGCCAGTCCTTGGCCAGTTCCACGGCGGCCCGGAGCAGGTTGCCGGAGTAGGTTTCGAGCTTGGACTCGAACCGCTCGGACAAGGTGAATGCATCAGCGGTGGCTCCGGCGAAGCCGATGGTCACCTTGTCCTTGTAGATGCGCCGGACCTTGCGGGCCGTGTGCTTCATGGCCACGCTCTGGCCGAGGGTCACCTGGCCGTCGCCGGCCACGGCGGTGCCGTTTTCGTCCTTGACCGCTATGATGGTCGTTCCTCTGAGTTCCATGGATTCTCCTTACAGGATGTCTTCGGCGATGCGCGACCATGTGTGGAAGGCCGCCTCGCTGTACAGGACCATGACCGCCTCGCCAACCAGCTCCGTTTCGAGCCCCTGCCTCAGGGCAGCGAGCGCAATGCGCGCCGCGTCCTCGACCGGGTAGCCGTAGACGCCGCAGGAGATGGCCGGGAAGGCCAGGGTCTTTATGTCGTGTTGGTGGGCGAGCGCCATGCTGTTCCGGTAGGCGTTGCCGAGCAATTCGGGCTCGCGGTTTGCGCCGCCGCGCCAGATGGGCCCGACGGTGTGGATGATATGGCGTGCGGACAGGCCGAAACCGGGCGTGATGACCGCCTCGCCCGGGGGCAGGGAACCAATCTCGCGGATGATCTCCCGGCAGGCCGCCTGGAGGAGGTCGATGCCTGCGGCGCGGTGGATGGCCCCGTCCACGCCGCCGCCTCCGGCGAGTCTGGAGTTGGCCGCGTTGACGATGGCGTCCACGGACAGCCGGGTTATGTCGCCCTTGTGGACGGTGATTCGCCCGGGGCCTGCGCTCCATGATTTCTGCATGACGCTTTGGAAGGTAAGGCCTCTGGGCGGATTGGCAAGGGGGACGGCGTTTGAAAACCTTTCGGCAGCCGTTTGTTCGTGCTACATATGGATAATGACCAAGACCGAAACCATACTCCTGGTGGACGACCAGCCCGAGAACATCAGCATCATGATCGAGGCGCTGTCTTCCCGATACACCCTGTTGGCGGCCACCGACGGGGCCACGGCCCTGGAACGCGCGGCGGGCGAACCCAGGCCGGATCTTATCCTTTTGGATGTGATGATGCCGGGCATGAGCGGCCATGAGGTCTGCCGCAAGCTCAAGCACGACCCGGCCACCCGGGATATCCCGGTCATCTTCGTGACCTCGCTGGACGCGCCGGATGACGAGGCCCGGGGATTGGGCATCGGGGCCTCGGACTACATCGCCAAGCCCATCAGCCCGCCCGTGGTCCAGGCCAGGGTGCGGGCGCATCTCGATCTCAAGCGGGCCCGAGAGCAATTGCTGCATCAGAACGAAGCCCTGGAGGAGCGGGTCAGAGAACGGACCGCCGAGGTGATCCGGGCCCAGCGGGAGCGGGTGGAGAGCCTCAAGCATTTCGCCGACGCCATGGCGCATCAGATCCGCAACCCGGTCATGGCCATCGGCGGCATCGCCGGGCTGCTCATGCGCAAGGCCCCGGAGGGCAGCCCCTTGTCTTCCTATGCCGAGGCCGTGCGCGAGGACAGCCTGCGCCTGGAGAGTCTGGTGGGGGTGATCAGCGAGTACGTTTCCCTGTCCGCCGGGGAATTTCGCCAGGCCGAGGCGGCCGAGCTCATGGGAGCGGCCCTTAAGGGCGCGCAAGGGCTTGCGGCGTCAATGGGGCGGGAGCTTCTGGTGGATAGCGATTTGCAATCCGGCCGGGTCCAAGTGGATGAGCGCATCGTGGTCAAGGCCCTGAACGAAATCGTGGTCAACGCCCTGGAGTTCGCCCTGGAGGACCGTGTGCGACTGACCATCCGGGGCGGGCCGGGCCAGTTCGGCGAGGAACTGGCCGAGGCCGGGCTGACCGGTCCGGGGCGCATCCGTTACGGCATCCGCATCGAAGATGACGGGCCCGGCATCGACAAGGCGGTCCTGCCGTATGTGACCGATCCCTTTTTCTCCACCAAGGCGCAGGGCGCGGGCATGGGATTGACCAAGGTCAAGCGGGTTGTCTGCGACGAGCAAGGCGGCACTTTGCTGATCCTGTCGCCCGCGGGGGCGGGCGGCGCAGCGCGGCCCGGGACGGCGGTCATCTTGGACCTGCCCCTTGCCCGGGAGAAGGGCTAACGCGTCTTGGCGGGGCTCTGCAATTCCGCGGCGAGGGCGGCCTCTTCCTTGCTCTCGCCCTTCACTTCGGCGATGGCTTCGGCGTAGGCCAGGAACACGTCGTCGCGGTTGATCAGTCCGAGGATGTCCGAGGTGTCGGTCTCGGAGACCACCGGAATCTGGCCGTAGTCCGTGTTCACGAAGCGGAGCAGGGCCTGGTACAGGTCGTAGTCCGGGCGCACGTAGACCGGCCGGGACATGAGGTCGCGGACCACTACCAGCTCGTGCAGATCCTCCTCGAACATCCAATTGCGCACGTTGTGGATGGAGACCATGCCCACGTAAGTGCCGTCCTGGCTGCGTACCGGGAAGTAGAATTGGTCCGAGTGGGCGATGATGTCGGTCAGCGCTTTCAGGGTCGTTCCCTCTTCCAGGACGATGACGTCGCCCGGGTTGTAGAAGTCCGACACGTGCATCTGTTCGAGGACATTGATGGTCGCGTCCTCGGCGTGGGCCGGGGAATCGAATTTGTTTTCCACCTGGTGCTCGTAGAGCGAGTAGCCGCGGCCGAGCACAATGCACAGGGCCGAGGCGAGCATGAGCGGGGCGAGCAGGCCGTAACCCTGGGTCAGTTCGGTGACCATGATCAGCGGGCCGATGGGGGCGTTGGCCACGCCCGCGAAGAAGGCTGCCATGCCGACCAGGATGTACGCGCCGGGCTGAGTGACGATGTTCGGGAAGAAGTGGTGGCCGAATTTGCCCACCAGGCCGCCGGACATGCCGCCCACGAACAGGGCGGGCGCGAACATGCCGCCGGACATGCCCGAGCCGATGGTCACCGAGGTGGCCACGGTCTTGCCGATGATGATGTAGCACATGCCCAGGGCCGGAATTTGGCCGAGGATGGCCAGCTCCAGCCAGCCGTAGCCGCCGGACAGGATGCCGCCGGTGACCATGCCGTGGGTGGCGGTGTAGGGGTAGAGGATGCCGAGCAGGCCCATGGTCAGGCCGCCCAATCCCATGGACCAGACCAGGCCGATCTTCTCCTTGAGCGGGAAGAAAATATGATATTTTATGGTGTAGAAGGTCTTCACGTACAGCCAGCCCACTGCGGCGCAGACAAGGGCGAGCAGGGCATAGAATATCAGCTCCCGGGGGTCGTGAAAGCTGAAGCGCGGAATGCCGAAGATGGGCTCCGTGCCGTAAAAGAAAGTGAAGATGGAGTAGGAGACCACCGAACTCATGACCGAAGGCAGGATGGCCTCGGACTCGAAGTCCTCGCGGTAGATGACTTCGACCGCGGTCAGGGCGCCGCCGAGCGGAGCGCGGAAGATGGCACCCAGGCCGCCCGCCGCACCGGCCAGCAGGAGCATGCGCCGCTCCTTGGCGGACATGTTCAGGATCTTGGCCAGCCAGGCGCCGATGCCCGCGCCCATCTGGGTGATGGGGCCCTCGCGTCCGGCGGAGCCGCCCGAGGCGATGGTCAGGACCGAGCACAGCCCCTTGATGATGGCCACCCGGGCCTTGATGATGCCGCCGCTGTTGTGGAAGGCGTTGATGGTCGCGTCGGTGCCGTCGGTGCCGCCGTTGATGGTCTCGGGGATGAAGGTCTTGACCAGCCAGCCGGTGAGCAGGGCCGTGCCCGTGGTGAAGGCCGGGATGATCCATGGCCGGTACTGTCCGGCGGGGCCTTCGAAGATGCCCTCGCCCGCCGGGTCCGGAGAGACGATGCCGGCCAACTGGTGCTGGATGAGGAACTTGCCGCTCTCCACCAGCCAGAAGAAGCCCACGGCCACCAGACCGGACAGGGCACCGACGACCACGCCGATGACCAACCAGCGGAAGGAGGTCACGGTGCGGTAGGATTTGACGAAATCTTTCCAGTAACTGATCAGACGGGTAAACGGCATGGGACTCAGCGGACCTCCGCGCATCGGCCGAAGTTGGGGTGAGTCAATTTGATGGCCGCTTCGGGCTGGGCGAGGATGCGGCGGCCCAGTTCCACGTCCCTGGCGATGCGGTCCTTGAGTTCATCCAGGCTGTTGAATTTCTTTTCATCGCGGATGCGCTGCACGAAATGGACCCGGATTTCGTCTCCGTAAATATCGCCGGAAAAGTCGAGCAGGTGAGCCTCCACCGACAGGGCGTCGTTGCCGAAGGTCGGGTTCTTGCCAATGTTGGCCACACCCTCGTAGACGGCTTCGCCCGCCTCGGCCCAGATGGCGTAGACCCCGGGCTTGGGGAAGAGTTCGTCCACCAGCTTGAGGTTGGCCGTGGGGAAGCCGAGGAGCTTACCGCCCCGATTCATCCCGTGCACCACCTCGCCCTTGACCTGGTAGAACCGGCCGAGCAGGGGGCGTACCGCCCAGACGTGCCCCGCCTGGACGAGGTCGCGGATGCGGGTGGAGGAGACGACGGCGTTGTCGATGGTCACCGGGTCGAGCCGGTCCACGGTGAAGCCGTACTTTTCGCCCAGCGCGCACAGGGTTTCGAAATTCCCGGCCCGTCCCTTGCCCAGGTGGTAGTCGTAGCCGATGATCATGTCCTTCACGTTCAGCCCGTCCACCAGGTAGGTCTTGACGAATTGTTCGGGCGAGAGCCGGGCCATGTCCATGGTAAATTCGAGCAGCAGGCAGACCTGTGGGCCGAATTGGGAGATGATTTCCAGCTTCTGTTCGGTCAGGGTGATGAACGGCGGGGTGCGGTCGTTACGCAGCACCCGCAGTGGATGGGGATCGAAGGTCACGACAACGCTGACGAGATCCCGGGCCTTGGCCCGTTCGCAGGCCAGCTCGATGAGTTTTTGATGACCTTTGTGGACTCCGTCGAAATTGCCGATGGTCACGCATGACCCGGCAATGACGTCCCGGATGTCCTGTATGGTCCTTGCGACGATCATTGATTAGGGTGTTCCTGTTTGAAAAAAATGCAACCTACGCCAAAAGCCCCCGGTACACAAGGGCGGGCTATTTTCCGATTTCGGCGCGGGCCTTGATGATATCGTCCAGCTCCTTGAGCTGGTCCTTCTGCTCCTGGGTCTGGGCCACTTCCCGGGCCCGCTGCATGTGATCCCGGGCCTTGTCGAGGCGCATGGAGTAGACCCCGGCGTAGGCCAGGTGCAGGTTGCCCCCGAAGGTGTCGCCGGATTCGCCCAGGATCATGCCCAGGTGATGGTGGACTTCCCAGTCCTCGGGCACCAGTTCGTTGACCTTGCGCATGTTCTTCGCGGCCTCGGCGTATTGCTTGGCTTCGGCCTGGAGCCGGGCCAGGTAGAACAGGGCCATGGCATCGCCCGTGTCCATGATGGCCGCCTTCTGCAGCAGCCCCACGGCGCGGTCGGGCTGTCCTATCTTGAAGTAGAAAATGCCCGCTTCGCGGACCACCAGAGGGTCGTTCTTGGCCAGGGACAACGCCTTTTCGAAGGCCGTTTGGGCCTCGTCGATGCGCTTCAGGCGTTCCAAGGTGATGCCTCGCCCCACCCAATCCATGGGCGTGTATTCGCTCTGCTTCTTGTCGTCCCAGTAGGCCAAGGCCGTGCTGGCCGGGGACATGCGCGAGCGGATGAGCACCTGGACGCGGTTGAGCCGGGCGTTGTCGTCCTTGCGTTCGAGAAACGCCTTGGGCATGCGCGCGATGCGGTCGTTGAGATAGGTGATGCGATCCTCCGTGCCGGGGTGGGTGGACAGGTAGCTCGGCATGTTCGAGCTGTTGTCGTACCACTTGTTCTTGAGCATGATCTCGAAGGTCTGGGGCATGCCTTCGGGATTGTACCCGGCCTTGACCAGGGAGTTGAGCCCTACGTGGTCCGCCTCGCGCTCGTCTTCTTGGGAATAGTGCAGCATGGCCGCCGTGGCCGCTCCCTGGGAGCCGAACATCAGGGCCTGGCCCGCCTGGGCCGCGTTGCCGCCGCCTGCGGCCACCCCGAGCAGCACCCCGGCCAGCATGCCCGCCGTGGAAAGCAGGGTGACCTTCTTCTGTTTCTCGATGCGGCTGACCACGTGCCGCTGGGAAACGTGCGCCAATTCGTGGGCGATGACCCCGGCCAGTTGCGATTCGGTGGTTACCGACTGGATCAGGCCGGTGAATATGTAGATGTATCCGCCCGGGATGGCGAAGGCGTTGATCAGCGGATTGGCGATGACCGCGCTCTTGACGTGGAACGGCATGGGCCGTTTGCCCGTGACCACCCGAGCCACCACTTCGGCCACGTACTTGGTGATGTACGTGTCGCCGACCATGTTTTGCCGGGCGCGGATGATCTGGTCGAAATCGTGGCCCATCTTGTTCTCGTCCCGCAAGGTCATCTTGTCGCCGAACAGGTCGGCGCGGGCGGTCGCGGCCGGGGCCAGCACCAGCATCAGGGCGGCCAGAATTGCCGGGAATATGCCGAGTGGAGTACGCATGCGGAACATACTAACCATATCCGGGCCCAAAGCAACCTTCGGCCAACGGTTGCACAAAAAAAAGACCCCGCCGATCCAACGGCGAGGTCTTCGGGATGGCTGTTCCCTCGGGCTATGCGGGATCGCAACGCCCGGCGGGGCTATTTGCTCATCGAGTCCAGGAACTCGCGATTGTTCTTGGTGCCCTTCATCTTGCCGCGCAGAAACTCCATGGAGTCTATGGAGTTCATGGGGGAGAGGAGCTTGCGCAGGATCCACACGCGGTTGAGCACGTCTTCTTCCATGAGCAGCTCTTCCTTGCGGGTGCCGGAACGGTTGATGTCGATGGCGGGGTAGATGCGTTTGTCGGAAAGGTGGCGGTCGAGATAGAGCTCCATGTTGCCGGTGCCCTTGAATTCTTCGAAGATGACTTCATCCATGCGGGAGCCGGTGTCGATGAGCGCGGTGGATATGATGGTCAGGGAGCCGCCCTCCTCGATGTTGCGGGCCGCGCCGAAGAACCGTTTGGGCCGTTGCAGGGCGTTGGCGTCGATACCGCCGGAGAGCACGCGCCCCGAGGACGGGGTCACGGCGTTGTAGGCCCGGCCGAGGCGGGTGATGGAGTCGAGGAGAATAACCACGTCGCGCTTGCGTTCCACCAGCCGCTTGGCCTTTTCGATGACCATTTCGGCCACCTGTACGTGGCGGGTCGGCGGCTCGTCGAAGGTGGAGGAAACCACCTCGGCCTTGACCGTGCGCTGCATGTCGGTCACTTCCTCGGGCCGCTCGTCGATCAAGAGGACGATGAGGTCCACCTCGGGGTGGTTGGCGTTGATGGAGTTGGCGATGGTCTGGAGCATGATGGTCTTGCCGGTACGGGGCGGGGCCACGATCACGCCGCGCTGGCCCTTGCCGATGGGGGCGAGCAGGTCGATGATTCGGGCGGAGTAGTTGGACGCACCGTTTTCGAGCTTGAGCTGCTCCTCGGGGTAGAGAGGCGTGAGGTTGTCGAACAGGACCAGGTTCTTGGAGTGCTGCGGATCTTCGAAGCCGATTTCGGACACGCGCAACAGAGCGAAATATCGTTCCCCCTCCTTGGGCGGCCGGATCTGGCCCGAGACCACGTCACCCTTGCGCAGACCGAAACGACGGATCTGGGACGGGGATACGTAGATGTCGTCGGGCCCGGCCATGTAGCTGTACATGGGGGAGCGCAGGAAGCCGAAGCCGTCGGGCAGGATTTCCAGGACGCCTTCGCCGAATATCTGGCCATTTTGGGATGCGCATTGTTGCAGCAGGGCGAAGATGAGCTCCTGCTTGCGCATGGTGGACGGGTTTTCCACCTCGAAGGACATGGCCAGGTCGGTCAGGTCCTGCATGGATTTTTGCTTGAGTTCGGTGAGGTTCAGGCTGCCGCCGTTGCCGTTGGTCTCCGGCGCGGCCTTGACGGCCTTTTTGCGGGTGGTTTTTTTGGCGGGGCCTTTGGCTTTGCTTTCGGTGTCAGTCTTTTTGGTGACCATGTTGGGAAATTCTTGTTGAGGTTTTTGTAAGTATGTCAAATTGGGCGATGGGATATGATGGCGATGAAGCGGTGTTTGGACCGCGGCGGGCGTCGGACTCGGGATGTCGCGGATGAACCTTTCCGGCCGGACGGTTCGGGTGTGAGGAAACGGGAGCATACCTCTCGTTGAAGTTGCGCTAACAGCCTCGGGACGTCTTAAAAACCAAGTGGGAGTGGGATAATCTGAATGCCGCAAGGCGGCACAAGGAGGCAGTTACCTGAAACCGAGGGCCTTGACAAGCCCTGCTAGTCGTTTTTCTCCTGCGCGGCGATGACATCGGCGAACATCTCGTTGATGTCGTCCTTGATGGCCTCCTGATCGCGGCCCAGGGAATAGGCCAGCTCCATGGAGACCAGCCCCATGGCCTGTTCCAGCAGACGGCGCTCACCGAAGGACAATTCCTTGTCCTTGCCGATGAGGAAGAGCTCCTTGAGCACGTAGGCCACATCGGCCAGATCGCCGCTCTTGAGCTTTTCGGAATATTCACGGTAGCGCCGGTTCCAGTTCTGGCCGGTGTAGCCGGTGAATCCGGTACGGTCCTTGAGGGATTCGAAGATGGCCTGTCCAACTTCGGCCGGACAGACGCAACGGAGACCCACGTTCTCGGCATTAGCCACGGGGACCATGAGGGTAACGTTGTTGCTCAAGATCCGGACTATGTAAAAATCGGCCTTGACGCCGCCGATCTCCTGGGATTCGATACGCTCCACGCGCCCTACGCCCTGGGAGGGATACACAACCAATTCATCGACCTTGAACACGGGAACCTCAACTCTTGAAAAGACTACATTTTTATATGCGACAGAAAGACATTATACTGAAAAGGCCGAGAAGAGTCCACGATTACTCCGATTCTTCTTCCGGGATGGAAAATGAGTTGACGTGCTGCTGGGCAAAGCCCATGCCACGCCGGAAAAAAATGTCCAATCCCTTGGCCGCATGCCCGATGATTTGGGGCAGGAGTGACGCCGATTGCGGGTCGAACGGCTCCAGGACCCAGTCGGTGATGGGCTTGTACGCATCGCCCGGTCGGCCGATGCCCAGCCGCAACCGGCAGAAGTCGGGAGTGCCGAGGCGCTCCTGGATGGACTTGAGCCCGTTGTGCCCGTTGTCGCTGCCGCCCCGCTTGAATTTCATCCGGCCCACGGGCAGGTCCAGTTCGTCGTGGACGACCACCAAATCGGCGGGCTCGATGCCATGGCGCCCGCAGATGCGGCCCACGGCCTTGCCGGACAGGTTCATGTAGGTCAGCGGCTTGACCAGGAGGCGGAAGGCCCCGGCGAACTTGCATTGCCACAAGTCGTAGTCGCCGGATTCCTCGATCTTCTCCAGCCGCATGGACTTGCGTCCGTCCGCCATGTGCAGGAGATGGTCCACGAACATGAACCCGATGTTGTGCCGGGTGTTCGCGTATTCGGGACCGGGGTTGCCCAGCCCCACTATGGCGCCTTTAAAATCCATGGATCGAATCCGTTCTCCGCACGGCGACAACGTGCCGTGAAGAGGAGTCTATCAGTCTCTGCTCCGGGAAGCAAAAAAAATCCCGGAGCACGACATCGCGCTCCGGGATGTGGTATCTTGTGAATGGGCGGGGCTATTCGGCCTCGGTCTCTTCGGCGGCTTCTTCAGCGGCCTCGGCAGACTCTTCACCCTCTTCACCCTCTTCCTGCATGGCGGCGATGGACAGGACGGCGAAGTTTTCGTCGAAGACCGGGCTGACGCCCTCGGGGAAGGCGACGTCCTCGATGTGGACGTGGTCCATGATGTCCAGGTCGGTGACATCGATGACGATGGACTCGGGGATGTCCATGGGCTTGCAGATGACCTCGATGTGTTCGCGGTACTGTTCCAGCACGCCACCGAGTTTGACGCCCTTGGAGGAGCCGACGATTTCGAACGGGACGGCGACCTTGAGTTCCTTGGTCAGGTCCACGCCGAAGAAGTCCACATGCTCGGGCACGCCCTTGACCGGCTCGTTGCGCACGCGCCACAGCAGGGCGGGCATGGTTTCGGACTTGCCGCTGCGTTCCAGGACCAGCTCGAAGACTTGGGAGTTGCCCACGGCCGCGTAAGCCTTCTGCAGGGGAACCATCTCCACCTTGACCGGGATGTTGGCGCCCTTGGCGTCGTAGTAGATGCCCGGGACCATGCCGGTGGTGCGGAGGCGGCGGTTGGGGCCTTTGCCCAGCTCGGTCCGTTCCTGGACATTGAGTTTCAGCAGTTCTGCCATGATAGTTGCTCCTTGTTACGCCCTGGCCGTCCACTATGGACGGACGCTCGCGCTTTAAATGGTTGCGGCCGGATGCGGCCCGTATCTTACGTAAACAGAACGGACACGGAGGATTCCGTGTGCACGTTGTTGATTGCTTTGGCCAGCAGCGAGGCCACCGAGCGGACCTTGAGCTTGCTGCACTGGTCCCCCTTGTTGCCCAGGGGAATGGTGTCGGTGACGACCACTCCGGAGAAAGCCGACTCTTCCAGCCGCTGGCAGGCCGGACCGGACAGGACAGGATGGGTGGCGCAGGCGAGCACGTCCTTGGCTCCGTTCTCCATGATCACGTTGGCGGCGGCGCACATGGTGCCCGCAGTGTCGATCATGTCGTCGATGACCACGGCCACCTTGCCTTGGACGTCGCCGATGATGTGCATGGCCTTGGCCTGGTTGGGCGCGTCGCGGCGCTTGTCCACGATGGCCAGGGTGGCGCCCAGCCGCTTGGCGTAGGCCCGGGCGCGCTCGACGCCGCCCGCATCCGGGGAGATGATGACGAAATCGTCGTCCCGGTCGCGCAGGGATTCGATAAGCACGGGCGCGGCGAACAGGTTGTCCACGGGCACGTTGAAGAAGCCCTGGATCTGGCCGGCGTGCAGGTCGATGGTCACCAGCCGCTGCATGCCCGCAGTGGACAGCAGGTCGGCCACCATCTTGGCGGATATGGGCGCGCGGGGGACCACTTTACGGTCCTGGCGCGCGTAGCCGAAATAGGGAACCACGGCGGTCACGCGGGAGGCGGAGGCGCGCTTGAGCGCATCCAGCATCAGGCACAACTCCATGAGATGGAAGTTGACCGGGGAACAGGTGGGTTGGACCACGAAAACATCGTCGCCCCGAACGTTCTCTCCGATCTCAATGCGGATTTCGCCGTCGGAAAACCGCTCGCGCAGGACCGGCGATGCTTTGGTGCCGAGGTGCTCGCAAATGGCATCGGCCAGTTTGGGACTTGCGGACCCGCTGATGATTTTCAGTTCACCGTGCATAACTATCCTCTATGCAGTCGTGGTTAAATTCTGGCTGGGGCGGGAGGACTCGAACCCCCGAATGTCAGGACCAAAACCTGATGTCTTACCACTTGACGACGCCCCAGCAAAAAATGTCGATAAACGGCCGGTTGCTACGCGGGAATCAGACCCTCGCGCGGCGTGATACGCGGCGGTGCTGTTTCCCGCTTGCGCCCTGCGCTCGGCCGCTTCGCGACTCCTTTCGCCCCGCTCCGCATTGGGAGCGCCGTCTTGATCGCATGCGGTGCATGCGGTCCAGCCGGTTGCGGGCGTATCGGTCCGCGCGGCCTGCGCCTGTTTCGACCATCGACTTGCATCCCTTTCGGGGTGTCGCTTTCGGGAGGTGTCCCCTGCACGGCGGCGGGGGCGGCGACGTCGGTCTGGTCCGGCCTTTATCCGGTTTCGTGCCCGCTAGGGGCAGTCCACCTGAAAAATTTCAATTCCCTGCTTTTCGAGAGCCCGAGCTGCGGACGCGGCTGAATCCCTGTCCCGATATATGCCGAACAGGGAGGCTCCCGAGCCGCTCATGGCGGCGTGTTCGGCCCCGTGGGAGAGGAGCGTTTGCTTGATATCCAGCAGGGATGGATGCTCCTCAAAAACGACTTCCTCAAAGGCGTTCGTCATTTCCCGGGGCGAAACGGGAGATGGATTCTTAGTACCCCCCCTTTTTGATGTCAAGGATTCATAGGAGGGGACCGCGCCGTATTTTTCATCCCAGGCGCGGAAGGCCCAAGCCGTGTCCACATGAATCGCCGGGCAGGCCAGGAGCAATGTGGCTCCGGACAGATCCACTTCGGCCGGGCTCAGCGCCTCGCCGATGCCGCCCGCCCAAGCCGGGCCGTCCTGGAGAAAGAAAGGCACATCCGCGCCGAGTTGCGCGGCCAGTTTGATCATGTCCGCCATGGGCAGCGCCTTGTCGTCGGCCTCGCCGTTGAGCCACTTGAGCAGGGCGGCCGCATCCGAACTGCCGCCCCCCAGGCCCCCGCCCATGGGAATACGCTTGGTCAGGGCGACGAAGATGCCGGGCTTGAATCCCGAGACCTCGCCGAAGGCCTTCCAGGCTTTATAGAGGATATTGGAGGTGGTCTCCAGTTCCGGCCGTTCGGGGCAGCGGATGTAGAAATCGTCATCCGGGCCGGGCAGGACCTCAATGACGTCGCAGGGCACGGGCACCGGGTAGAAGAGGGTGCGCAATTCATGGTAGCCGTCGTCCCGCAGGCCGAGGATTTCCAGGTGCAGATTGATTTTGGCTGGGGCGAGGAGGGTGGCTGCTGGCATGACTAAAAAAAAGGGGGGCTCCCGAAAGAGCCCCCCGTTTGATCTGTGGTTATTTGTCCAGGGGCAGGGCCACGAAGCTGTTGCGTCCCTGGCGCTTGACCAGGAGCATGACCGCGCCGCGCTTTTCGGCGCTCTTGATCACGGTCTTGAGGTCGCCTACGGAGTTCACATCCTTCTGGTTGGCCTGAAGGACGACATCGCCCTGGCGGATTCCTTCTTCGCCGGCGGGTGTATTGGGATCGACGTTGACCACGAGCAGTCCCTGGGTCTTGTCCAGACCGAGGGCCTGGGCTTCCTGGTCGGTCAGCGGCTTAAGCGCCATACCGAGCACTGTGGCGGCCTGGCCCTGATCCTGGTGGTTCGGGGCCATGGCGGCCAGGGACTTCTCATTGCGCTGGCCCAGGGTGACGGTGCGGGTCACCTTTTCGCCGTTGCGCCAGAGCACGAGGTTGGCCTGCTCGCCGGGGGCGAGGCCCGCGATCTTCTTGAGCAGATCGTTATTGTCGTCGATCTTCTTGCCGTTGACCTCAAGGATCACATCGCCCTGCTTGACGCCGCCCTTATCGGCCGGAGCTCCCTTGCCCACGGTGGCGATCAGCGCGCCCACGGGTTCAGGCAGCCCCAGGGCCTTGGCCTGGGTCTCGCTGACCTGCTGGATGGTCACGCCAAGCCAGCCGCGCTGGGGGGCCTTGCCTTCCTTGAGCAGGGCAATGACCTTGGCGGCCTGGGTGGACGGGATG
The DNA here is from genome assembly GCF_017351175.1 of Desulfovibrio sp. Huiquan2017. Classification (NCBI taxonomy): domain Bacteria; kingdom Pseudomonadati; phylum Thermodesulfobacteriota; class Desulfovibrionia; order Desulfovibrionales; family Desulfovibrionaceae; genus Desulfovibrio; species Desulfovibrio sp. Huiquan2017. The sequence goes on from NZ_JAFMPN010000012.1 coordinate 52,601, forward strand.
GCAAAGCCGATGTTTTCAGCGGCCGCGTTGATGGCGGTGTTGATGCCGATGACCTCGCCGTCCATGTCCAGGAGGGGGCCGCCGGAGTTGCCGGGGTTGATGGACGCGTCGGTCTGAAGGAAATTATCAAAGGGACCCGCACCGATGATGCGGTGCTTGGCCGAGATGATGCCCGCGGTGACCGTGTTGTCCAGGCCGAAGGGGTTGCCGATGGCCAGGACCCATTCGCCCACCTTGATGTCGTCGGAGTCGCCGAACTTCAGGGTCGGCAAGGAGTGGTCAGGCTTGATCTTGATGACGGCCAAGTCGGTTTCCTGGTCGGCGCCCACGACTTCGGCCGGGTATTCCTTTTTGTCGTCCTGGAAGCGTACGGTCACCTTGTCTGCGCCGTTGATGACGTGGTTGTTGGTGACGATGAGTCCGTCGGGCGAGATGACGAACCCGGAGCCTTGGCCGAGCATCTTGCGCGGCTGCTGTCCCTGCGGGCCGAAGAATTGGTCGAACCTCTTGAAAAACTCGTAGAACGGATGCCCTTCGGGGACCTGCTGCCGGAATTGCTCCATGGACGGAGCCTGTGTGGTTTTTTCCGTGGAGATGAAAACCACGGCCTTGCCCGCCTTGGCGGCCAGCTCGGTGAACACGGGCAGGTCGCGTGCCTGCGCCATAACCGGGACAGCCAGCACAAGAGTCAGGACAAGAGTGAGAAGTTGAGCCTTACGATTCATTTAATGCCTCCATACAAGGATGCGGAAAACAGGATGGCGGCTCGCACCGCCTTTCACCGTATATAGCCTTTTTTTTTCAGTTGTAAATAGTGTGCCCCTATTTGCACATGCATTTCTCCGGAGCCGGGCCTGCCGCCGTCCGCGCTCCCCCCCGTCGCGACGAACCCCTTGCCTTTTCACCCGTCGTCGGCTAGGAACGACTTCCCGGTACTTGCCGGAATAGGCCCCCATAGCTCAGGTGGATAGAGCACAGGATTCCTAATCCTGGTGCCGCGTGTTCGAATCGCGCTGGGGGCACCAAGCATATGAAAAACCCGCTTTCCTTGGAGAGCGGGTTTTTTGTTTTGTGTATCCGACCCATTCGCAGGATGGAGGATTGGGATCGCTCCGCCTCGGCTGACCGGGAAGGGGCTGTCGGGGCGCGTTGCACTTTCGGTGCGGGGTTATTCGATACAGGTGTTTTCGTCGGCTGGGACCGTGGGAAGGGTGAAGGTGAAGGTGCTGCCCCGGCCCAGGGTGGATTCCACGCAGATGGCGCCGCCGTAGTGCTCGACGATCTCCTTGCAGATGGCCAGGCCCAGGCCGGTGCCCTGTTCCTCGCTGCGCACGGTGTCGCCCAGGCGGGATTTGTGGAATTTTTCGAAGATGTAGTTGAGTTCGTCCTCGGGAATGCCCGAGCCGGTGTCGCCCACGGACACGGTCAGCGATTCGGCCTGCTCCCGCAGAGACACCGTGACGCGCCCCTGGCGGGTGAATTTGTAGGCATTGTTCAGCAGATTGATGAGCACCTGCTTGATCTTGTCCGGGTCGGCCTGGACGCGCCGGGCGGTTTCGGGCAGGACCGTGACCAATTGCACTCCCCTGGAGGAGTTGAAGCCGCCCGCCGCCGAGGCCACGGCTTCGCGGATCACCTGGGCCGGGTTCAGAAGGTCGTCATTCCAGCAGGCCTTGCCCGATTCAATGCGGTTGATGTCCAGGAAATCGTTGATCAGCCGGGTCAGCCGTTCGCCTTCGGTGTCGATGATCCCGAGGTTGGATTGGATGCGCTGCCCCTTGGCCGACAGTGTCTCGCCTTGAGCCAGGGGCAGGAAGTGTCGGGAGAAGTCCTTGGCGCAGAGCTTGGCGAAGCCCCGGATGGAGGTCAGTGGCGTGCGCAGTTCGTGGGACACCGACGAAACCATGGACGACTTGATTTCGTCCAGGGTCATGAGCCGCCGGTTGGCCTCCTCAAGCTCGACCTTGCGGGCCTCGATTTCAGCGGTGCGCTGCTCGACCTTGTCTTCCAGCTCCTCGTTGAGCCGGGTCAGGGCTTCCTCGATGGTCTTGCGTTCGATAGCCATGGCCACCTGCTCGGATACGGCGGTCAGGAAGAAAGCCGCTTCGGCGGAATACTGCCGGGGATTGGCGTAGTCCTGAACGGCCATGGCGCCGACCACGCGCTCTCCCTGTCGGAGCGGCACGCCCAGCCAGGCTGCGGGCGGTGTGCCGATGACGCCGATGGAGGCCAGCCGTTCCTCGATGCCTGGGTCGGCCTGGGAGAGGTGAAGGGGCGCGGCTGTCCGAAAGACGTGGATGGTCAGGCTACTCTGGCTCGGATCGCTGATGTTGGGGATGTCGAAATAGTCGTCCTTCTCGTCCTGGAAGTAGACGAAGCGGAGCATGTCCTCCTTCTCGTTCACCATGGCGATGAAGAAGTTCCTGGCCTCGATGACCTCCCCGATGATGGCGTGGATGGTCTGGTACAGGTCCTGGAGGTTGCGGGTGGTGTTGACCGCCGTGGAGATGGCGTACAGGGCGTGGGTGGTGCGTTCATTGAGCTTGCGGGCGGTGATGTCCTGCAGGAACCCCTCGAAGTAGGCCTCGTCGTTCTCGGCATTGCGCACCAGCCGGGTGTTGCCCGCAAGCCAGATGGGGCTGCCGTCCTTGCGGCGGCAGTGGTATTCGTGATTGGCCACTTCGCCTCGGGTGTAGATGCCTTCGATGAAGGCCTTGCGGTCGCCGGGATTCAGGAGCACCTCCGTGCCGATGTCCCCGACGTGGCTGATCAGATCCTTGGGGGAGTCGTAGCCAAGCATCCGGGCCAGGGCCGGGTTGACGTTCAGGAACCGGCCTTCCGGGGAGGCTTGGAAGATGCCGCTGCTGGCGTGTTCGATCATCAGCCGGAAGCGTTCCTCGCTCTCGCGCAGGGCGTCCTCGGCCTGCTTGCGCTGGGTGATGTCCGAGTGCGTGCCGGAAAGGCGGTATATCCTGCCGTTTTCATCCCGGGAGCTGGCCCCTCGGCCAAGGATCCAGCGGACGGAGCCATCCTTGTGGATCTGGCGGAACTCCACCTGAAATTGTTCGATCTTGCCCGCAATGCACTCTTTATTGGCGGCCATGGCCCGCTCCCGGTCGTCCGGATGAACACATTTCAGCCAAGAATCCACGGTGTTGGGAAATTCCTCTTCGGACTGGTAGCCCAGGATTTCCCGGTAGCGGGGGGAATAAAAGCATTCATTGCTGTCCAAGTACCAGTCCCAGAGGCCGTCGTTGGCGCCCCGGGTCATGAGTTGGTAGCGCTCCTCGCTCTTGCGCAGGGCGCGCAGGGCCTCGTCGCGCTCAGTCACGTCGATGAGGGAACAGACCCGGTCGGCGGTGCCGGGGACATTGCGGACGAACAGGTGGATGCGCCTGCGCTCGTTGTCGCGGGTCAGGAAGGTGAATTCGTAGTCGCTGGGCGGGATGTCGGTTTTCTTGATGCGGCGTTCCTGGAACAGGAGCAGCCGGTCCCGTTCGTCCGGCGGCACGAATGCCGTCCAGGCCATCTTGCCCTCGATGTCCTCGCGGGCATAGCCGGACATGAGGCAGAACTGCGAATTACAATTCTTGATGAGCGCGTCCCCGGACAGCAGGACCATGGCGGTGCCCGTGGTCTCGAACAGGGTGCGGTAGTGGCTTTCGCTGGAGCGCAGGGCGTTCTCCACCTGGCGGATTTCGGATACGTCGATGGCCACGCCGCGCAGGCCCACGATTTCTCCGTTCCGTCTCGCGGGTTGGGTGTAGGCCTTGATCGGCAGGATGGAGCCGTCCGCGCACACGGCCTTGTATTCCTCGTGCTCGAAATTCTCGCGGCTCAGGACGCGGGCGAAGTTGCGGCGGGCTCGGTGGATGGAGTCCGGGGAGATGATCGCGGACAGGGAAAGGCCCGCCTGGATGTCCGCCACGCTGTACCCGAAGGTCTTCAAGGCGTGCTTGTTGACGAAACGGAAGGTCTCGTTCAGGTCGAATTCGAAGATGAACAGGGGGAATTCGTCGGCGATGGGCAGCCACGCCTCGTTGCGCACGGTGTCGAGCCGCACGCGAAGCGTATCGAGCTCCGCGATAAGCTCTGATTTGGACTTACGTTCGTCGCCTTTCATGCGTTCTCCTGCGGGCCCGGTAAGTCTAGCGGGGAGACCGGAAAGAAGCAACGACAAAACGTCCCCCCGCCAGAGGAAAGCGGTTGCGCCTTCGCGCTGGACGGCCGGTTAACGAACCGGCTTGGGCTTGTGGCGCTGCGTGCGGGGCGGCTTGCCCGAGGGCTTCCATCCCTTTTTGGGGAAGCTGCGGCCCGGGGGCTTGCGCCGTGACTCGTCCCGGCTCACCAGGGGCGCGCTCTCATGGCTGTTGACCCGTTCCATGACGCGGTCGGCCTCGGCGGCCGGGAGCGTGAAAGTGGTCCTGTCGCCCTGGACGCGGACGTGCTGGATGGCCCACTGCTTGATGTGCGCAGCCGAGGCGATGAAGTCCACGAAACGCTTGGGGTTCATGCCGTGGGAACGGCCCAGGGCGCAGATCATGTCGGCCCGTCCCTGTCCGCCGGGGCCCACGGGGTCGATGCGGCGGTAGCCGGACTCGACCAGTTCCTCGCCGAAAGCGTTGCGCAGCAGAGCGGCGACTACCGCCTCGGCGGGCCGGTCGCGGAGCAATTCGCCGGCCATGGCCAGGTAGGCACTGTGGCCGTCCGCTTCCAGGATGGCTTCGAGTTCGGCCGCCACCTTGCGCTTCTTGGTATGGATGACGTCCTCGATGCGTGGCAGCGGTTCCTTGGCGATGTCGATGCCGCTGCTCTTGCTGATGTACATCAACTTGCGGAATTCGCTCGGCGCGATCAGGGTGATGGCCACGCCCTCCTTGCCCGCGCGGCCCGTGCGTCCGGTGCGGTGCACGAAAGTCTGCGGATCCTGGGGCAGGGCGAAGTTGACCACATGGGTCAGGTCCGGCACGTCGATGCCGCGTGCGGCCACGTCCGTGGCCACCAGGATGGTCGATTTGCGGTCGCGGAAGCCGTGCAGGATCTTTTCGCGTTGGGCCTGGTTCAGGTCGCCGTGGATGGGCTCGGCGGGGTAGCCGCGCTGGCCGAGCCGGGCGGCCACATGGTCGGCGTCGGCCTTGGTGCGCACGAAGACCAGGCCGTAGAAGTCCTGACGGGCGTCGATGACCCGGCACAGGGCCTCGAAGCGGTCCGAGTCGGCCATCTCGTGGAAGACATGGCGGGTCAGGGGCGCGTCCGAGACCTCGGGCTTGACCGTGAGCACGTCGAAGTCGCCCATGAATTCCTTGGCGATGCCCATGACCTCGCGGGCCATGGTGGCCGAGAACATGAGGGTGCGTCGGTCTTTGTTGGCCGAGGCCAGGATGGCCCGCACGTCGTCAACGAAACCCATGTTGCACATCTCGTCTGCTTCGTCGAGGATGAAATAGGTCAGCTCGTCGATGCGCAGGCTGCCGCGCTCCAGGTGATCCATGATCCGGCCTGGCGTGCCCACGACCACATCCACGCCGCGCTTCAGGGCCTTGAGCTGCATGTGAATGGCCTGGCCGCCGTATACCGGCAGTACGCGGATGCGCTTGTTCCCCTTGAGGGAGTCGATTTCCTCGGCCACCTGGATGGCCAGTTCGCGGGTGGGGGCCAGAATGAGCGATTGCACGTGGTGCGCCCCTTCCTGGGCCGCCTCGATGACGGGCAGGCCGAAGGCGGCGGTCTTGCCCGTGCCGGTCTGGGCCTGGCCCACGATGTCCCTTTGGCCGGAGAGCAGCCTGGGAATGGTCAGGGCCTGTATGGGGGTGGGAGCGGTGAACCCTTTTGCCGTGAGGGCGTCCAGGGTGGACCCGGAAAGCCCCAGTTCCTGGAAACTGGTCATGATGTGCCTTTGGTAAAACGTGAAAAACGGGTTTGTCGGACGGCGCACCACATGGCGACACCGCGCGGCCGGAGGTCTCGAAGGGGGAGAGGGAGAGGGGAGTCCGGGGGAAGGGGAAGGGGGGAGAGCGGTTTGCCTCCTCCATTCCCCTTCCCCCGGCCGCCGGGAGCGGCTACCTGGGACGGAAGGTGATGCGGCCCCGGGTGAGATCGTAGGGGGAAAGTTCGACGGTCACGGTGTCGCCGGGCATGACGCGGATGCGGAATTTGCGCATTTTGCCGGAGATGTGTGCGAGCACGGTGTGGCCGTTTTCGAGTTCAACGCGAAACATTGCGTTGGGCAGGGCTTCTTCAACCTTGCCCTGGACGACGATTCCTTCTTCTTTTGCCATATACTTCTTTACCTCTTGTTGTGGGCGACGGGAAAAGCCCGCCCCGGAGCGGGGCGGGCTGGCTCATGTCTTCTTGCGACGGGCGGCCGCGCTACCAGCGCGGGCGCTCGGGACGCGGACGGGCTTCGTTGACTTTGATGTTGCGGCCGCCGAAATCGGAGCCGTCCAGGCTCTCGATAGCCGCCAGGGCTCCCTGGTCTTCCATTTCGACGAAGCCGAAGCCGCGGGGACGGCCGGTTTCGCGGTCGTTGATCAGTTTGACGGAAATGACCTCTCCAAAGGTCTCAAACGCGGCGCGTACATCCTCTTCCGTGGCGCTCCAGGGCAAATTGCCCACATAGATATTCTTAGCCATTACGTAGCAAACTCCGAAAAATAGTGAAACAAAACGGCGCATTGCGCCTGATGAAATCACTTCTGGAGCCCCGCTGCGCGCGGCCTTGCGGGGCTTGAAGCCATTTCATCCGTTGTCGGTACGGGCCGGTCGAAACCGGCTGCATCCCCGTGGACACCACCGACGGCTGTAGTAGAGCCCCTTACGTGGGAGGAAGGTCATCCGTCAAGAAAAAAATGATTTGGGCAGGAATCTCTCCTAGATAATGGATTCCATGTCCGAAAAGATTTTGCTCGGGTCGCACAGCCCGGGCCGTTCTTCGGCCATGACGTCCATGGCGGCGAAAAATTCGTCCCAACCCGCGATCTCGGCCACCTTCTTTTTGTCTATGAATATCTTGAAGATGGTTCCACGCGGGCATTTGGTCAGGTTCAGTTCGAGTACGCCTTCGGCGGTCATCTCGGTCCAGTAGGCGGACCAGGAGGTCCGGTCGCCCTCGGTTTTCTTGTACTTCTCGAAATAGGCTTCGAAGATCCGTTGAATGTCGGCGCGTTCCATGTGTTTATCCTCGTTTGAAGTCATTCGCGGAAAATCGGGTTCCGGCCACGAAGGCGGTCATGAGCGGCTCGTAGCCGGATTCTTGGGCCGCGCCGTGATGGTAGGCGCAGAAAAAACTTCCGTCGGCAAGCCGCGTCCAGCCGGAATAGCCGAAATCCGGGGCCGCCGCGTGGCGGTCGTTGCGCAGCTCCAGGATGTGCTCCCGGACCCAGGCGTCCGGCAATCCGTCTTTGGCGGTCCAGTTCCAAGCGTACACCCGGTCATAGGCAGGTTCAAGGACATTGAGGGAAATTCGTTTCCAGGTGCAGTCCACGGCGTTGTCCTCAAAGGGGTAGGGCGCGCCGAACAGGACCGGCCGGGTCTCGGCGTGGTCGGGGGCCACCGCCACCACGGCCCGCCGTTTTCCGTTGACGAAGACCGCGACTTCGCCCGCCGCGTATTCGAAGCGCAAGCGGTTGAACCTGCCGCGTCGCAGGGGGACGGCCAGTTCGGGGGCGGCGTCCGGGACCATGCGATCCGGGGTCAGACGCCACCAGCAGCCCACGCGGATGGCGCAGCCGTTGGGTCCGGCCTCGTCCACCCGGAGCTCGGCCTCCAGGGTCAGGACGGCGGAGCGCGGGTCGGTCATGGGCCGCAAGGCATAGCGGACCACGGATTCGCCGCCCGCGCCGTTGCGCACGCGCATGCCTTGGGCGGTGAACTCGGGGTTGGCCGGATCGACGGCCCGGCCATGGACCTTGAAGTCCGAGGCCAGTTCTTCGGGCGAGCCCATCCAGGCGCAGGTCCCCCCGTCCGGGCCGGTGTTGCGGTAGGTGACGAGCAGTCGCTCGTCGTCGAGCAGCCCCATGGTCGGGCGGTGGCCCATGAGTGCGGTGGGGGCGGGGCGCGACCAGGTGGCTCCGCCGTCGTCGCTGTGGACCAGGTACATGGGTTCGAATACGAAGCTGTTTTCGCGTAGCAAAGCCAGGATGCGTCCCGAGGGAAGCCGGGTCATGGAGGCCTCGCACAAGACCAGATTGCGCTCGGCGGCCATGACCGACAACCTCGTCCAGGTCCTCCCCCGGTCCGTGGACCGGTAGACCACCTGCTCGGAGGGCGGCTGGCGAATGGCCGGGTGCTCCTCGCCGCCTAGGTGCCGGTGCCCGGCGGTCAGCCAGCTCCCGTCGTCCCGGACCAGGATGCGGTCGAGCATGTCGTGGGCCAGTCCCCCGGCCTCGAAGGGGCGCCAGGTGCGCCCGTGGTCATGGCTTTCGAAGAAGACGCGCGAGCTGTCGGACAGGACGATGACGCCGTCCGGGAACAATTTCAGGCGCGGGCTGTGGCTGCGCGGGGAGTCCGGGTACACGGGCGCGGACCAGGTCCGGCCGTTGTCACGGCAGGTCTTGACGACCAGCACGCGGCGGGTGGGCCGCACATGCCGGTCCGCCTCGTTGTAAGCCGCGATCAGCGTGCCGTCATGAGCCCGGATCACATCTGGAAAGGCGAGGTACTCGTCCACCCGGCGGTCGATGACCACATGGCGGTCCGATTGCGCCGACAGACTGGGCATGCGGGGCTCCCGGTTACTCTTCGGCGCGCGAGTCTTCGACCCGCCTGGTCTTGGAGAAGCTGCGCGGCAGCTCGCCCGGGCCAAGGATGGACACTTCGCCGCGCACCAGGATGTTCTTGCGGATCTCGTCGGCCAGGGCCCGGGCCAGGTCGTCGTCGCACCCGACCGTTTCGCCCGGGGCGCGCTCCACATGCACGGCCATGTGGTCCAGGCCGTCCTTGCGGCTGAGGAAGATCTTGTACTCGGCGGACAGCTCCTTGAAATGTTCGAGCACGGAGCCGATCTGCCCGGGGTAGATGTTCACGCCCCGGAAGATGAACATGTCGTCGGACCGGCCCAGGATCTTGTCCACGCGCGGCAGGGTCACTCCGCAGGCGCATTGGCCGGGGATTAAACGGGTCAGGTCGTGGGTGCGGTAGCGGATGAGCGGCGAGGCCTCCTTCCTGAGGGAGGTGACGACCATTTCGCCCACCTCGCCGGGGGCCACCGGCTCCAGGGTCTCGGGGTTGATGATCTCGGTGATGAACATGTCCGCCCAGTAGTGGATGCCGTCGTGGGCGTCGCATTCCAGTCCGGTGCCCGGGCCGTACAGCTCGGTCATGCCGATGATGTCGTAGCTGTCCTCAAGGCCCAGGGCCTCTTCGAACTGGCGGCGCATCTTGGGGGTATGGGTCTCGGACCCGAATATGGCTTTCTTCAGGTGGATCTTGTCGGCCAAGCCCTGCTTTTGAACTTCCTCGCCCATGAGCAGGGCCATGGAGGCCGTGGAGCATATGCAGGTGGGCTTGAGGTCGGTGAGCATCTGAAGCTGGATTTCCAGCAGGCCCGGCCCCACGGGCAGGGCCATGGCCCCGAACCGTTCGCAGCCGAGCTGGAAGCCCGCTCCCGCAGTCCACAATCCATAGCCCACACAGATCTGGACCCGGTCCTCCTCGGTCAGCCCGGCCATTTCGTAGCAGCGGGCGAACATATCCTTCCAGACGTCGATGTCGTTCTGGGTGTAGGCCAGGATCTTGCGTTTGCCCGTGGTTCCGCTGGAGCCGTGGATGCGGACCACGTCCTTCTCTGGCACGGACAACAACGGCATGGGGTAGCCGTCCTTGAGGTCTTCGGCCGAGGTGAAGGGGAGCCGTCGCAGGTCGTCCAGGGATTTGACGTCGCCGGGCTCCACGCCTTTTTCCTTCAGCCGGGCGTGGTAGAACGGGCTGTTGGCATAGACGTGGCCGAGGGTCCATTTAAGACCTTTGAGCTGGATGTCGGCGATCTCTTCCTCGGTCAAGTGCGGTATGAAACGATGATCCATGTGGGGCTCCCTGTGATGCGTGTGCGGCGGCGCGATCCTTGTGCCGGAAGGGGAAATCCGGTAGCGTCCGAATGGTTGCGCCAGCGGTATTCATGCAGCAAATGCCGCGAATCTTCAAGCCCCAAGGACGATATGGACACCATCCCCATCTGGGCCTTCTATTTCGCCGCCGCCGTGGTCGGACTCGAACTCGGCGGCCTGGCCACCATCTTCATCCAGCGCTGGATCGACGAGGAGCCCATCTGCAAACCGGGCGGCTCCAAATGCCCTGCGTGCAACGCGCGCCTGAGCTGGCGGGACACCATCCCGCTGATCAGCTTCCTCCTGTTGCGGGGCCGTTGCCGCCACTGCGGCGAACCCATCGGCCCGCAATACATGCTGGTGGAGCTCTCCTGCCTGGCCTGGTCCCTGGCCTCGGCCTACACCTATGGCCTGTCGCCGGAATGGGGTGTGTATCTGGTTCTCGGGATCATGCTCATCACGGGCAGTTTCATTGACTTCGAGACCTTCCTGCTGCCCGACCGCATCACCTTGGGCGGCACGGCCATGGCCTTGGCGGCCAGCTTTGTGCTCCGCACCGGGCCCACCTGGCAGGACGCCTTCCTGGGCGCGGCCGTGGGCGCGGGCCTGTTCTGGGCGGTGCAGCAACTCTACCGGCTGTGGCGCAAGCGGGAGGGGTTGGGCACGGGCGACGTCAAGCTCATGGCCATGATCGGGGCCATGACCGGCCTGGCCGGGTTGCCCCCGACCATCCTGGTGGGCAGTCTTACCGGGGCCTTGGGGGCCCTCTATTACATGATTCGTCCCGGCAAGGGCGGCATCCGGGGCCGCGTGCCCTACGGCCCGTTTCTCAGCCTCGGCTGCATGCTCTACCTGCTCTACGGTCCGCAGATTCTGCATTGGTGGCGCTTCTAGCCCCCCCGTCTTTTTTTCGATTCCATACGGAAAAGACCGCCCCTGGCGGTTCGGGCGGTCCTGTGCAACGGGCCGCCGATTGCGCCTGGAGGTTGGGGAGGGTTACCGGCCCCGATCGGGGTTGGTGACGGCCAATACCGGGTGCGTTTCCGGCTTGGTCCGTTTTTCGACCTTGGGCCTGATTTTCTTGGGCGCGGGCCTGGTCTTGGGTGGCGGGGGGATGTCCCTGGGCGGCTCGGGCGCGAGCTGGGCGGTCATGACCCGGGGCTCTGGTCCGGCGTTTTCCTGGTGATAGAGATAGGAGATTACCCGGTTCACCCCGTCCATGCTCATGGCGTGGGCCACGATGCGGTCGCGTTCCGCCTTGTCGCGGATGACACCCAAAAGAATGATGTCGCCCTGGACGATCTGGACTTCCACGGGCGTGCTGGTGACGTCGAGGTCGGCCACGAGCTGCGTGCGCAGCGCGGCGTACCGGGCCTGGTCGGCGAAGAAGTCGCTCTCCCCGGTTTCGTCGCGCAGGTACAACCGGCTGATGATCTCGCGCTTGCCGTCAACCTTGTCCATGCATTCATAGATGGTCTTGAGTTGTTCCTGGGAATCGTATTCGCCCACCAGGTAGAGCTTGCCGAAATAACAGTGGGCGGTGATCTGGTCCGCCCGGATATCCTTGTTCTTGTAAAGCTCGGCCTGGGCGTGACCGGCCACGATGGCATCGAGCATCTGCTGTTCGGTGTTGCGCTCGTCCATGGCGGTTTCGTAGGCGGACTGCCCCCCGCCGATGATCGACGAGACATAGGCGGGCGCGCCGGGGATGAGCCCGATGCCGAATGGCACCATGGCGCAGCCCGACAGCGGGAAGATGAAAAGGGCCACTATCAACGCTTTGAGTCTGGACATTCGCCCGTTTCCCCCATGAGTTGGCGTTCAGCTCCATTTTGATAGGGGATAAACAGCAAGAATCCTGCCAGAGAAGCCTGGGCCGGGAGCGCTCCGTCTGCGCCCTTGGAGGCCGGGGAATACGCAGTGACGACCGTTCCCGCCGGGGACAGCGGTAGTCTACGAAATGTGGAGTAATCCCCGAGGTTGGGCTCGGCGATATCCAGGAAAAGTGGATTCAGGCGGCTAGAACTTGCCGGTGTGGCGGGGCCAGTAGCCGGTGAACCCCTTGCAGATGATGATGGTGAACTTGCGGCCCTGGCCGCCCTTGAAGGAGGACTGGTAGAAGATGGGTTCGCTCACGGAGGTGAACATCTTGTTCAGCTCGGGCACGGGGTGTTTTTGGAACCGCTTGCGGATCATGACCGCGTCCCAGCCGAGTTTGTCCGAGCCCGGCACGGGCCACAGGTCGTACTGGTTCATGCGCCGGTCTTCGCTCCAGGTGCAGAAGGTGATGGGCTGTCCTTCGAGGTAGAAGGACAGTTCCGAGGTGAAGCCGTAATTGTCGGACATGGCGAAGACGCGTTGCGGGTCGTCGAATTCCGTGCGGACGATTTCGTCCACCTTGCGTCCCAGGTCGGCCCATCCCTTGAGCCGGAGGGTGGGGTTCATGGAATCGGGCAGCGGCAGGAGCGGGGAGATGAACACGCCCAGGGTCAGGATGGCGGCCAGGCCGGTCAGGATCACCCGGCCGCGCGTCTTGCGTCCGGGGGCGTCCCACCACGCCTTGAAGGCCATGCCCGCCAGGATGGCGCCCGTGGCGAAAGCGGCGGCGGTCCAGTTGGCCTCCACCTTGGAGAAAAGTGCCTTGAGGGTGATGGAAACCCACAGGGGCCAGAAGAAAAGCACGGTCAGCAGGTCGCGGCGGTAGCTCGCATCGAACCGGCCGACCGGGCCGACCCAGGCCTTGCGCACGGCGGCCGGGGTGGCGGCAATCAGGAACCAGAACCACCACGGCGAGATCAGGCCGATTTGCGCGCCGAGCATTTCGAAGAACGGGCCGATGCGGTCGGGCAGCCAGTCGCTGCCGCCCACGCCCGAAGTCAGCTTGGCTACGTGCTTGTAGGCCACCCAGCCGTTATCCATGTTCCATATGACGATGGGCGTGAGCCCGACGGCCGAACCCGCGAGCGCGGCCAGGAGGAATCGCGTCCAGAACCGTTTGGGCAACTGGCCCCGGCAGTGCAGGATGCCCGCGTAGATCAGGGCCGGTCCCAGGAAGGTGAGCATCATGTACTTGGCCAGGATGCCCACGGCCATGCAGATGCCGAGGACGACGAAGGGGCGGTCGGAGACGGTCCGGTCCGGCTCATTGTGCGTGGCCGAGGCCAAGGCGAAGAAGGCCACGGTCCAGCAGAGGATCAGGGGGCAGTCCGTGGTGGCCAGGATGCCCAGGCCGTTGAGCATGGGCATGGTCGCGGCCGTGAAGAGCACGAACAAGGCCAGCCTGTATTCCCGCCAGACGCGCGACACGCCGAGATAGAGGGCCGCCTGGATACCGGTCATGCCCAGGATGGACCCGAAACGCACGCCCAGCTCGGTGTTCCCGAAAATCCAGGTCCACAGGCTGATGCTCCAGGCGATGAGCGGCCCCTTGGAATAATAGGACAACTGCGGCCGCCGGATCCAATCCCAATATTGCGCTTCGTCCTGCACCAGGTTCAACTGGCCCGAGGCCACAAACCAGTAGCGCACGGCGAAAGACGCCAGGATGATGAAAAGGGCTACCAAGTCCAGTCGGGGGGTATACGTGTCGCGGGGCATGGTCATGACGCGCATCAAGTATATTATTCGGCCGTGCGTGGCAAGGTCGGGGCTTTCCGGGGGCGCGGAAGACGTTTTCGGCTAGGTCGCCTCGAAGCGGATGAGGTTGGCGTGGCCCGTGTCGAGGGTGTTCGCATGGCGGAAGCCATGGGGTTCGACCAGGGCGCGGACGTCGCTTTCGGCCAGGCGGGAGTGCAGGGGCGGGCCGAAGTTCGCCTCGACCTTTTTGCATTCGAGCACGGCCAGGGTGCCGCCCGGGCGCAGAACGCGGTGGAACTCGCGGAACATTTCGGGAGCGCGGTCGCGGACCTTTTTGATGTGCAGCACGGTGGACAGGAAGACGACGTCCACGGAGTGCGGGTCGATGGGCAGGGCGGCGGTGATGTCGGCGGCGAAGGCGGTGATCGGGGCCTCGCCGGGCCGGGCGGGCAGTCCGTTGAGGGCGTCGGTGGACAGGGCGATGTTGTCCACGGCGATGACCTGGCCGGTCTCGCCAAGCAGGCGCGCGGCGTACAGGGAGTATTCCCCGGCCCCGCACCCGGCGTCCAGAAAGACCTGGCCCGGCTTGAGGTCCAGGTGCGCGAAGACCGGTCCCGGTTCCTGCAGCCAGAAACTGGTCGGCCCATACCCCTTGCGGGGCGCATCGTCCGTTTGCGGCATCTCGGTGCTACTCATTCTGAAAACGTAACAACACTCGGCCACCCCGTCAATCGACCGGGCGCATACCCCGCGAAGCGGCGATAAAAAGTTTAGGAAAGGAGAGGGGATGGGGGTCCGGGGGAAGGAGAGAGGGACAACCCTTTTCAAAGGGTTTCCCTCTCCCCTTCCCCCGGCCGCCGTAGGCGCTACTTCCAGGGCTCCATGAAGGAGTCGCTGGTTTTGCCGGATTCGATGTGGCTGATGAGGGCGGAGCCGAACACGGCGGCGTCCAGGAGCCCCTCGAATTCCTTGAGCTGGTCGGGATGCNTGGTTTTGCCGGATTCGATGTGGCTGATGAGGGCGGAGCCGAACACGGCGGCGTCCAGGAGCCCCTCGAATTCCTTGAGCTGGTCGGGATGCTTGATGCCGAAGCCGAGGGCCACGGGGATATCGAAGACCTCCTTGGCCTCGGCCAGCTTTTCTTTGATGCGCGCGGGCAGGGCGTCACGCTGGCCGGTGGTGCCGAGCACGGACACGAAGTAGCAGAACCCCTGCGCGCCGTCGGCGTAGAGGCGCATGCGCTCCTTGGTGGTATTCAGGCCGATCAGGGGGACCAGGGCCACGCCGTGGGGGGCGATGGCGTCCTTGACGAACTGTGATTCCTCGTGGGGCATGTCCGCGATGATCAGGCCGGACACTCCGGCGGCCTCGCAGTCCGCGCCGAATTTGTCCAGCCCATACTGGTAGACCGGGTTGAGGTAGCCCATGAGCAGCAGGGCGGCCTTGAATTGTCCCTTGCGCTTTTTGAGTTCCGTCAGGATCCAGGTCAAGTTGATGTTGTCCGCCAGACATTGCAGGGACGCCTTTTCCACCACCGGGCCATCGGCCACGGGGTCGGAGAAGGGCATGCCGATCTCGATGACCGACGCGCCCGCCGCGTCGAGTTCCGCCAGTTCCTTCCAGAACCGCTCACGGTCGGGGAAGCCCGCGGGCAGGAAGGGAATGAGACCGACCTTGCCTTTCCGGTGGGCCTCTTCGATTCGTATTTGCATGGGATTCATGATGATCTCCTAGAGTATCCGGTCGAGGATGCCGAGGTCCTTGTCGCCGCGCCCGGACAGGCAGACGAGCACGGACTTGCCTTGGAGGGCGTCCTTGTTCTCGATGGCGTAGGCCACGGCGTGGGAGGATTCCAGGGCCGGGATGATGCCTTCGCGCCGGGACAGGACCTTGAAGGCGTTGATGGCCTGGGCGTCATTGATGGTCGTGTAGTCCACGCGGCCGATGGCGTCGAGATGGGCGTGCTCCGGGCCCACGCCGGGGTAGTCCAGGCCCGGGGCCACGGAGTGCGACGGCTCGATCTGGCCGTCCGGGGTCTGGAGCAGCTTGGTCTTCATGCCGTGCAGCACGCCCTCGGTGCCGTGGTCGATGGGCGCGGAGCTGTAACAGCCCGGCTCGCCGGTGCCCGCGGCCTCAACACCCACGATCTTCACGGATTCGTCCGGGATGAAGTGGTGGAACATGCCGATGGCGTTGGAGCCGCCGCCCACGCAGGCCACGACCACGTCGGGCAACTCGCCCCGGTTGCGCTCCATGAACTGGGCCCGCGCCTCTTTCGAGATGATCTGTTGGAACTCGCGCACCAGGGTGGGGAAGGGGTGCGGTCCGGCGGCGGTGCCGAAACAGTAATGGGTGGTCTCCTGGTCCGCGATCCAGCGCCTGAGGGCCGCGTTGATGGCGTCCTTGAGGGTCTTGGTGCCCGATTCCACGGCGATGATGTCCGCGCCCATGAGGCGCATGCGGCCCACATTGGGTGCCTGGCGGACCACGTCGGTGGCCCCCATGTAGATGACCGCCTTCATGTCGAGCATGGCGGCGGCCACGGCGGTGGCCACGCCGTGCATGCCCGCGCCGGTCTCGGCCAGGAGGACTTCCTTGCCCATCATCTTGGCCAGCAATCCCTGGCCCAGGGTGTTGTTGATCTTGTGCGCGCCCGAATGGTTCAGGTCCTCGCGCTTGAGCCAGAGATCCAGGCCGAGATCCTTGGACAGGTTCGGACAGTAGGTGATGGCCGACGGACGGCCCACGTTTTCCTTGAGCATGTCGGTGAAGCGGCTTTGGAACGCCTCGGAGGGGAGGATGGTCCGCATGGCCTCTTCGAGCTCAATGAGCGGCGGCATGAGCAGTTCGGGGATGAACTGCCCGCCGAAATCGCCGAAGTATCCTTTTTTCATGGTGATTCCTTATTCCATTTCCGCGAGAATCCGGAGGACTTCCCGCAGCTTGGTCTCGTCCTTGATGCCCGGCGCGCTTTCCACGCCGGAGTTGAAGTCCAGGCCGGAGGGGCCAGCCGTCAGGGCGCGCCTGACACTGTCTGGGCCGAGTCCGCCTGCAAGGAACCAAGGTGTTTGTATTTCAATATCTTGCAGAATGTCGATATCAATCGAATTGCCGGTGCCGCCCTGGCCTTTTGCGCCCGCGTCCAGGAGAAAGTGTCCGCAGACCTCGGCGTAGCGCTCCAGGTCGCGCACCAGGGCTCCGGGCGAGGGATAGGTGTCGGGCCAGAAGGTCCGGATGACCCGGTCCGGTCCGATCTTCCAGCAGAAGTCCACGTCCTGGCCGCCGTGCAGTTGGGCCGCGTGCAGCCCGCAGCGGCCCATGATTTCGATGACTTCGTCGGCGGTCTGGTTGACGAACACGCCGACCTTGGAGACCTTGCCGGTTTTGACCGCAGCCACGAAATCCGGGGCCGCGTTGCGCGGGCTGCCGGGATGGAAGATGAAGCCGATGAGATCCACGCCGAGATCGACGCAGAGTTGGACATCCTCCATGCGGGTCATGCCGCAGACCTTGACCAGGGGGCGCGCCATTTATTTCGCTCCCGTCAGCTCGGCGAGCTTGGCGCCGGGGTCTTCGGCCTCCATCAGGGACGTGCCGATGAGGATGGCGTCGAAGCCGAGTCCGGCCATTTCCTCGACCTGGGCGCGGGTGGACACGCCGCTGGCGCAGATCCACAGTTCGCCGTCGCGCTTCTGCTTGATGAAGCGGCGGCCCTGGTCGAGGGTGGTGGTCAAGGTGTCCAGGTCGCGGTTGTTGACCTGGATGATATCCGCACCGGCCTCGCGGGCCCGGTCCAGGTCCGCCTGGTCGAAGATCTCGACCACCGGGGCCAGGCCGGGCATGCGGGCGATGTCGATGAGCTGCCTGAGATGGGTCGCGTCGTCGCACATGCGGGCGATGAGCAGCACGGCCGAGGCCGGGCTGGAGGCCGTCATGGCCACCTGGAGCGGATCGAAGATGAAGTCCTTACGCAAAAGCGGCAGGCCGGGCTCGTTCATCATGAACAGGAAGTCCGGGGTGCCCTTGAAGTACTTGTGTTCGGTCAGCACGGAAATGGCCGCGGCCCCGTTTTGCGCATAGGCTTCGGCATAGTCGAGCGGATTGAGGTTTTCGCGCAGTACGCCCTTGCTCGGGCTGGCGGGCTTGAACTCGGCGATGATCGCGCCGGGTCCCTTGGCCCGGACGGCCTCGACGAAGGAGGGGCGCTCGCCCCGGTAGGCGGCCGGGATGCGCCCGGCCGCGAAGTCCTTGTGCAACGACTCGATTTCGAGCCGTTTCGCTTCACGGAATTTATTCAACATAGGGTATTCCTTTTGTCAGTCCGGCGTGGACCACGTCCCGGGCGATGTCGGCGCACTCGGCCATGGTCCCCTTGTCCAGGAGATTGAGGCAACCTGCCAGATTGAGGGCCACCATGTCCATCATGGCCTCGGGGCCCTTGCCCGCCAGGATCAGCCGGAGCTTGTCCACGGCGTCCTCCTTGCCGGTGACGCGCACATCTTCCGGGGCATAGCGCGGGAAGCCGAGGGCGGACGGGTTGACCACGGCCTTGTCCATGCGGCCGTCGTCGATGATGTAGCCTCTGTTCACGCCCCAGGTGGTCAGTTCGTCGAAGCCGCCCGCGCCCGCGAAGATAAGGGCGCGTTTGACGCCGGTCAGCAGCAGGGTCTCGCCCATGAGGAAGAGCCGTTCCGGGTCGCCCACGCCGATGAGCTGGTGGGATGGCCGTACCGGATTGAGCAGCGGGCCCATGAAGTTGAACAGGGTGCGGATGCCGAGCTGTTTGCGCACGGGCATGATGAACTTGAAGGCCGGGTGGTAGGCGGGGGCGAACAGGAAGGCGAAGTTGTATTTTTCGAGCCCGGCCTTGGCCTCTTCCGGAGTTTGCTCCAGCGGGATGCCCAATCCTTCCAGGGCGTCGGCCGACCCGCAGGAGGAGGACAGGGCGCGGTTGCCGTGTTTGGCCACGGTGTAGCCCATGTCCGCCAGGAACAAGGAAACCGCCGTGGAGTTGTTGAAGGAGTGCTGACCGTCGCCGCCGGTACCCACGGTGTCGAAGATGGGGTGGTCCGGGGTGGCCTGGATGCCGGGGATGGTCCGGGCGTGGGCCAGGCAGGCGCGCACACCCGCGGCCAGGTCCGTGGAGTCCTCGCCCTTGGCGCGCAGCCCCATGAGAAAGGCCCCGACCTGGGCCTCGGTCAGGTTGCCGGTCATGAGTTCTTCGAACATGAAGTCCGCCTGGTCGTCGCTCAGGGGACGTTTCTGGGCCAGGATTTCAAGGATTTCTGCTATGGTCATGATATGTTATCCTTTTATATTCAAGAAGTTGGCAAGGAGTTTGGGGCCTTCGGGGGTGAGGATGGATTCCGGATGGAACTGCACGCCGTGCCAGGGACGGTCCCGGTATTGCAGCCCCATGACCTCGCCCTGATCGGTGCGGGCCGTGACCTCGATCTTGTCGGCGGCCTTTTCGGCCGGGACGATGAGGGAATGGTAGCGGCAGACCGTGAACGGCGAGGGCAGTCCGGCGAACACGCCCTGTCCCTCATGAAAGACCTCGGAAGTCTTGCCGTGCATGATCCGCCCCGCGCGTTCCACGGGCGCGCCCGCGAAGTGCCCCAGGGTCTGGTGGCCCAAGCAGACGCCGAGCACCGGGGTCTGTTTGGGCAGCCGGGCCAGGAATTCCAGGCAGAACCCCGCGTTTTGCGGGTTGCTCGGACCGGGAGACAGGCAGACCCGTTCGAGTTCGCCGCTTGCGGCCAGCTCCAGGACTTGCTCGCGGTCGTTGCGGATGACCACGGGATCGGCTCCAAGCTGCTGGAAGGCCTGCACCAGATTGAAGGTGAAGGAGTCGAAATTATCGATCAGCAAAAACATCGGTGCCTCCCTTGCCTGTGATGACTTCGAGGATCACCCGGGCCTTGTTGTTGCATTCGTTCCATTCGGCTTCCGGGTCGGAGTCGTACACGATGCCGCCACCGGCCTGCCAGTAGCACTTGCCGTCGCGGATCCACAGGGAGCGGATAGTGATGCCGGTGTCGAGCGAAACCACGCCGTCGTCCACGCCGAGCCAGCCTATGCAGCCGCCGTAAGGGCCGCGCTCCTGGGGTTCCAGGTCGGCGATGATCTCCATGGCCCGGATCTTGGGCGCGCCGGACAGGGTGCCCGCCGGGAAGGTCGCCTGGAGCACGTCGATGGCATCCAGGCCCTCCTTGAGTTCGCCCTGGACGTAGGAGGTCAGGTGCATGACGTGGGAGAACCGTTCCACATTCATGAATTTCTCCACGGTCACGGAGCCGGGCTTGGAGATGCGGCCCAAGTCGTTGCGGCCCAGGTCCACGAGCATGACGTGTTCGGCCCGCTCCTTGGGATCGGCCAGCAGGTCCGCTTCCAGCCGGTTGTCTTCCTCCTCGGTCTCGCCGCGCCACCGGGTGCCCGCTATGGGGCGGACTTCCAGGTGCCCGGCCGAGCTGCGGGCCATCATCTCCGGAGAGGAGCCGAGCAGGATGGTGTTGCGGGACTTGCCCATGGACGGGAGGTCCGGGAATTTCATGTAGAACAGGAAGGGGGAGGGGTTGGCCTGGCGCAGCCTGCGGTAGATCTTGAAGGGTTCGTCGGCCAGGGGCACCGAGAACCGGATGGACGGAACCACCTGGATGCATTCGCCTTCGGCGATCAGTTCCTTGCAGCGTTCCACCATGGCCCGGTGCATTCGCTTATCGGGGTACACCGTGGGAACGCCCGCTTCGGGGGCGTTCAGGTCCGTGCTCCATTGAACGGGAGCGGGCTTGGGGGCGGCTCCTTCGTCGAGGGAGAGGTAACAGCAGGAGTGGCGCAGATGGTCAAAGAGGACCATTTGGCCGGGCAGGACCAGACAGGCTTCGGCGTCCTCCGGCTTGCAGACGTCGGCCAGCTTGCGTTCGAGCATGCCCGCCACGCCGTAGCCGAAATAGCCGTACAGGCCGCGCGTCAGGCCTGGGAGGCTGTCGCGCGGATTGCCGCCCTGGGTTTTCTGCTCAATGGAGAGCGCCTTGAGAATTTTCTTGAGGCCCGCGAGGTAGTCCATGCCCTCCAAGGCCTTGAGTGCCTGCAGGCGGTCGTCGTTGACCACCACCACCAGCTTGCCGTCCACGGGGTGGAGCATGAGCCGGTAATCGAAGGCGATGAGTGAGTAGCGTCCAAGCCGACCGTCCACTTCGGCGGATTCGAGAAGAATGCCGGGTTGGTCGCCCACCAGGCCCATGTACAGGGAGATGGTGGTTTGCACGTCGGCAGGCAACCATTTGCCGTGCTGCGTGAGCGTGATTTTTTGCATGATTCATCCTTTGCGGCCGGGACCCGCGAAGCGTCGGCCTCGCGCGCAACGGCGCATGTCGTTACAATTGAACTTTAATTATATGGCCGGGGTATGACCTGCCATCCCTTGATCTTCTTGCGGTTCTCGGACCGCTTTCACGTACCGTTCATCTGTGTTCTCCTTGAAAAAAACGAAGCCGCATCCCGGGTAGGGGTGCGGCTTCGGTTACGGGTGTAATCGTGTGCCGGGCGAAACGCCGCACCCCATCAACAAGACTTTTCGTTGCGCCACCACCACTGGGCCCGGTCGGCCAACAGGTCGAGATCGCCGCCGGCGGCCAAGCTGAGATAGGACATGAACTTGCGGTTGACTTCCTGCAGGAACGGATTGGCCTCGGAGATGATCTCGAACAGTTCCATATCCTGCGTGAGCATTTTGGAGGCCGCGTCGAGCCTGCGCCGGAAGGACGGGGTGACGAAGTTTTGGATGCCCTCCACATCGCGGGCGGCGGCCAGAAAGGCCACGGTGGAGGTGTAGTTCAGCCCCTGGACGTAGGCCATGGCCCGGTCGTGTTCCTCGGGCGTGGAGGCGAAGCAGCCATAGCCGCAGCGGGTGAACAGGTCGCCGACCCGGGCCGCCGCGTCCGCATCCCGGTCGCGGGCGGGCATGACCGCCACGCGTGGCTCGAAGCCCTCGGGGACGATCGGGCCGAAGAGGGGGTGGGTGCCCACCACCGGGCCTTGGTAGCGGTTGACCATGGCCTTGACCGGCATGACCTTCACCGAGCCCACGTCGCACAATATGGTCGGTTCCGTCAGATGGGGCGCCATGCGTTCGAGCACGGCGTTCATGGCCGTGACCGGCACGCAGAGCAGGAGCAGGTCGCAGCCGTCGAGGGCTGCGCGCACCTCTTCGTCCGAGGAATGCCGGTCCAAGCCGGAGACGGACAGCCCGAGCCCGGTGAAGTCCGCCGAGAAGCGGCCGCCCATCTGCCCGCCCGCACCCACGATGGTGATATGGTGAATTGCCGTTGCCATGGTTCTTTCCGCGTCGCTGGGGGTCAGCCGACGATCTTTTTCCATTCCTCGAAGAAGCCCGGGAATGATTTGTTGACGCATGCCGGATTGTCAAGGTTGACCGTGATTCCGGCCAATTCGAACAGGGACAGGGACATGGCCATGCGGTGGTCGTTGTAGGCCTTGAAGTCCACCTCGCGGCCACGCGGCAGCGGGGCGGGCCGGACGATCAGCGAATCGTCGGTGGCTTCGGTGCCGCACCCGGTGCGGGCCACTTCGGTGGCGCAGGCGGCCAGCCTGTCCGTTTCCTTGAGGCGCAGATGGGCCACGTTGCCGATGGTCGTGGGCGTGGAAGCGAAGGCGGCCACGGCGGCCACGGTGGGCACCAGGTCCGGGCAGCGGCCCATGTCCACGCTGATGCCGCGCAGCGGGCCCGGCTCCACCAGGATACCGTCGAAGTTGACCTTGATGGACGCCCCCATCTGGCTGAGAATGTCCAGGATCGCCCGGTCGCCCTGGAGGGAATCGGCGGCCAATCCCTTGAGGAGCACCGGCCGCGTGCCCACGGCCCCGGCGGCCAGGAAATAGCTGGCGTTGGACCAGTCGCCCTCGACCTGGTACCCGGTGTTCTCGTAGCCGGTGGGCTTGACAATGAACCGGACTTTGCCCGGGGTCACATTTTTGATCGAGCGCCACGGGACTTCCTTCCAGGTGTTTCCCTCGCGGATCTCCACGACGAATCCCGCTTTGAAGTCCTCCATGATGCGCAGGGTCAGGGCCACATAGGGCCAGGACACGGCCTTTTTGCCGGTCACCGAGACGGTTGTCTCGTGGTCGGCCATGGGGGCACCCAGAAGCAGGCCGGACAGATATTGGCTGCTCTCCTCCAGGGAGATCTCCACGCTTTTCTTTTTGTAGCCGTTGGCGGTCATGACGAAGGGCAGGAAGCCCGCCTTGTTCTCGAAATCGAACTTCGCGCCAAGCGCGGCCAGGGCGGTGGTCAGTTCGGCCATGGGGCGTTCGTGCATGCGCGCCGCGCCGTGGACCCGGAAAGAGCCCTTGCCCGCAGCGGCCACGGCAGTCATCAGCCTGCATGTGGTCCCGGATTCGTGCATGAACAGCTCATGCGGGGCCTCGTCCTTGTGCTTGCCGTCCGCGTTGCCGCCCCTGGGCCCGTCTTCCATGCCCGTGACCGTGAGCCTGCCGTTTCGCTCCTCAAAGGACGCGCCGCAGGCGGTCAGGCAGTCCCGGGTGCGAGTGATGTCGTCGGAGTCGAGGACCGAGGATATCTCGGACACCCCCTTGGCCAGGGCGGCCGCGATCAGGGTGCGGTGGGACAGGGACTTGCTGGCCGGTGCGTGGATGATGATCGGGTCTTTGGTCATTGCAGTTCCTCCTGGGTGGGGTAGGTGCCGAGCACTCGCAGCGTAAGGCATTGTTGGCGGATGTCTTCCAGCACGTCCTCGTACCGGCCGCCGCCCAGGTCGCAGGCCAGGTCGGCGAAAAAGACGTATTTCCATTTCTCGCCCCGGAAGGGACGGGATTCGAGCTTGGTCACGTTGATGCCCTGGTGGGCCAGGGTGGTCAGCACCCGGGCCAGGGCCCCCGGCCGGTTGGGCGTGGTGAACAAGATGGAGGTCTTGTCGCGCCGGTCCTCCTGGGAGGGGGCCGCTCCGATGATCACGAAGCGGGTCCAGTTGTCCGGCAAGTCCTCGATGGATTCGGCCAGCACGTTCATGCCGTGCATGTCCGCCAGCTTGCGGTGCCCGATGACGGCGGCGGCCTTCTTGCCCGCCACCACTTCGGCGGCCTCGGCCGTGGATTCCATGGGGATGGTCGGCACGTCCCGCAGATGGGCGTGCAGCCACTCGCGGCACTGGCCCAGCGGTTGCGGGTGCGAATAGATGACCTCCACGTCCTCCACCTTGTCGGCGCGGGAGATGAGGCAATGGCTGATGCGGCTGAAGACCTCGGCCTGGATGTATACCTTGTATCTCATGAACAGGTCCACCACCTGGCCCACGGTGCCCTCGATGGAGTTTTCCAGCGGGATGACACCCAATTCGGCCCCTTCCTCGGCCACGGCCCGGAAGATTTCCTCGAAATTCCCTTTGGGTGTCAGCGAGGCGGACGACCCCATGTGTTCGATGGCCGCGAAATAGGAAAAGGTGCCTTCGGGGCCGAGATAGACCACCCGCTCGGGCCGCTGCAAATGGCGCGACGAACTCATGATCTCGCGGTAGATGGTTCGCAGGTGCTTGTCCGGCAGCGGGCCGGGCGAGGAGTCGGCGATCTTGTCCATGACCTCCTGCTCACGGAAGGGCTTGTAGATGGCTTCGCCCTTGGCCGCCTTGTACCGGCCCACGCTCAGGGACAACTCGGCCCGCTGGTTGAGCAGGTCCACGATCTTCTTGTCCAGGACGTCGATGGAATTGCGCAGTTCCCCGAGATCGGGGATTACATTCTGGTTCTTATTGTCGTCAGCCATATTGTCTCCAGGTTCGCCTCCGGCGGCCGGGCGCGTCTTTGCGAGCCCCGGTCCCCTAAATGTGTTGTCGCGCCTTGGTCGGGGCCGTGCGAACGCGGTGATTTTCACTCATGTTTACAATGTCATGCTTCATCATGCGTTTTTTCTCAACCCCCGCTCCAAGCGGAACCCGAATGCGCGGGGCGGAGAGAAAGGGAGCCCCGGGCGTCATCCCTCCTTGATCTCCTCCTGGAGGCGCATGCCGAAGTGGCGTCCGGCCTGGTCGGTGCGCACGAGGATCCGGTCGCCGACCTTGAGAGTGACCACGGACACTGGCTCGCCCTTGTCGGAGACCACGCGGATGGTTTCGGCGTTTTGCAGGAAAACCTGGCCTGTCTTGATGCCGCTCTCGGTCTCGACTTCGGCGGAGATGAGCAGCATGGGCCGGACTTCGACCTTGACGCGTCCCACGGTGGCCAGCGAAGTGGAGCCGTCTGCGCCGACGATGAGCACATCGGTGCCTGCGGCCAGTTCTTCGAGATACGTGGTCTTGTCGCCGGGCATCTGGGCATAGGCATGGACCGCGCCCGCGTTGATGCGGAAGGGGCGTGCGGCCACATAGGGGTTGGATTCGGTCTCGGCGTGAACCAGGAAGGAGAAGGCGCTGGAGTTGCCGATGAGCATGCCCTGGCCCTTTTTCAACATGGAGATGGTGTCCACGCAGACGCGGTGGCCCAGGCCGGTGGGTTCGATGGCGGTGACGGTGGCGGTGGAAAGTTCCATGGTTCCCTGGGAGAGTTTGAGTTCGGCGACGATCCGCTTGAGGTCGGCGGCTCCCTCGGGCAGGACCACGATGGTGTCGCAGCCGCGCTCCAGGATACCCGCTGCCAGCAGGGCGCGGTCCAGGGATTCGCATTCCAGGGCCAGGCTGTCCACCTGGGCCAGGATGTTCTCCACCGGGATGATTTCCCATCCCTTTTTGAGGACCACGTTCTTGCCCGCCTTGATCCCCTTGACCGCGACGTCCTCGTCGGCCTTTTCGGTCAGTTCGACCACGGGCATGTCCTCGGGGGTGACGACCGCGACCCGGCCGAGCGCCTTGACGGCCTCGACGCGGTCTTTCTCGACCATGACGGCGTCCACGCCGGATTCCAGGGCCAAGGTGATCAGGGTCTTGTCGAAAGGCACGGATTTGAAGATGACTTTTTTCATGGCGGCTTCGCTATGCGTTGAGGTGGTTGAGGGCGGCCTCGACGGACTCGTCGCCGTGGACGATCATGTTCAGGGCCTCCACCAGGCGGGTGGGATTCTCGTGCTGGAAGACGTTGCGGCCCACGGACAGGCCCGCGCCGCCCGCTTCCAGGGAATCATGAACCATCTGAAGGAATGCCTCGGTGCTGTCAAGTTTGGGCCCGCCCGCGATGACTACGGGGATGCAGCATGCGTCGCATACATGAGCGAAGGTTTTTTTGTCGCCGGTGTAGTTGACCTTGACCACGTCCGCGCCGAGTTCGGTGCCGACCCGGGCGCAGTGGGCCACGATCTCGGGAGCGTATTCGTTTTTCACCTTGGGGCCGCGCGCGTAGACCATGGCCAGGAGCGGAATGCCCCAATTGGCGGCATCGGAGGACATTTTGCCGAAATCGCTCAACATGGCGGATTCGGTCTCGTCGCCGAGGTTGCAGTGGATGGACACGGCGTCCGCGCCCAGCCGGATGGCGTCCTCCACCGAGGCTACCAGGGATTTCGCGTTGGGGAAGGGGGACAGGGAAGTGGAGGCGGACAGATGGACGATGAGCCCGATGTCCTTGCCCTGGGCGCGGTGTCCGCAGCGGACCAGCCCCTTGTGTTCGATGACGGCGTTGGCGCCGCCCTCCACGACCTTACCTACGGCCTCGCGCATGTCCACCAGCCCGTCAATGGGGCCTACGGTCACGCCGTGATCCATGGGGACGATGATGGTCCGGCCGGTGTTGCGGTTGAAGATGCGCTCCAACCGGATGGCTTTACCGATGTGCATGATGTCTCTCCTTTGCGATTGTTTGTCCCAAGGAGCCGGTGGCGGGGTGGCGGCCGATGAAAAAAAACAAGGGGCCGCCGGCTTTCGCCCGCGGCCCTTGAAGAAGTTCTTGTTTGCTTGTGTGATCCACCAACAGGTTACACAGCACCTCTTCCAAGCCCGCGAGCATGGCTAAACCAATACCAAAAATAAAAGTTGGAAAAGTATGCGGTGGGGATGGTGGTGGTGTTCATGGCAATTAGAGCTACACGGTTGCGGTCTGTCTGTCAATAAAAAATTTTGTTACAATTCCAAGAAGATAGCGGATATTGCCCGTTTAGCAAGCGACCGGCGGTCATTTTTCGTGGTTTTTACATTTTTTTACATGTTGACAATTTTGGTGCAATTTTTACCCTGCAAAAATGTACTTTATAACAAAAATGAAAAAATAGAGGTGGTATACCGAGGCGAGAATTGGCGTTTTTACGTGAATAGCAATAGAAAACGAATTTGGCACGGGTCTTGATAGGAGGAGGGCAGGTTAGAAACGCATTCCATTCAAAGAGGAGTACTGCAATGTTTTCGAGAAAGTCCCCGACCCATGTTTCCAAGAGGCTCGCCATCGGCGCGGCCGCTTTGGCGGCAGTTCTGGCCCCCACCCTCGCCCACGCCCAGGAAGTGGAGGTCCTCACCCAGTCCAACGCCAACATTCTGTGGACGTTGATCGCCGCCTGTCTGGTCATGATCATGCAGGCCGGTTTCGCCTGCGTCGAGTGCGGCTTCACTCGCGCCAAGTCCGCCGGCAACATCATGATGAAGAACTTCCTGGACTTCGCCGCCGGTTCCATCGTCTTCTTCCTGTTCGGATTCGGCGTCATGTTCGGTCTGGACGCGGGCGGGTTTTTCGGCACCTCCGGCTTCGCCCTGTCCGGCGTGGCCGAAGGCGACATGATGTGGACCTACACCTTCTGGTTCTTCCAGTCCGTGTTCGCCGCCACCGCCGCCACCATCGTCTCCGGCGGCATGGCCGAGCGCACCAAGTTCGGCAGCTACATCGCCGTTTCCATCGTTATCTCCGGCCTGATCTACCCCATCTCCGGTCACTGGGCCTGGGGTTCCCTGTGGCTGGGCGATGACGGCTCTGGCTGGCTGGAAGCCCTGGGCTTCTGCGACTTCGCCGGCTCCTCCGTGGTCCACTCCGTGGGCGGCTGGATCGCCTTGGCCGGAGCCTTGGTGCTCGGCCCGCGCATCGGCAAGTACTCCGAGGACGGCAAGGCGCGCGCCATTCCGGGTCACAATATCCCGCTGGCCGGTCTGGGTGTCTTCATCCTCTGGTTCGGCTGGTTCGGATTCAACCCCGGCTCCACCACCACCGCCGACGACACCATCGGCCTGATCGCCATGAACACTTCCCTGGCCGCCTGCGCCGGTACCCTGGGTGCAATGGCTTTCGCCTGGTTCCGGTTCGGCAAGCCTGACATCTCCATGTCCATGAACGGCGCCCTGGCCGGCCTGGTCGGCATCACCGCGCCCTGCGCCACCGTCACGCCCGGTCCTTCCATCATCATCGGTCTGGTTGCCGGCGTGCTGGTCGTCTTGTCCATTGAATTCATCGACAAGGTCCTGAAGATCGACGATCCGGTCGGCGCTGCCTCGGTCCACGGCGTTTGCGGAGCCTGGGGGACCATCGCCTGCGGCCTGTTCAATACCGACGGCGGGTTGTTCTTCGGCGGCGGCATGAGTCAGCTCGGCGTGCAGTTGATCGGCGTGGGCACCTTCTTCGTCTGGGCCTTCGGTTGCGGCTTCATCCTCATGAACATCGTCAAGGCTGTCTTCGGCCTCCGCGTGACCAAGGACGAGGAACTCAAGGGGCTGGACATCGCCGAGCACGGTTCCGAGTCCTACAATGGCTTCCAGCTCTTCAGCAACGAGTAGGCGAAGCTGTCGAAGCGTAACCAGAGATCATTTTAAGGAGAATATACAATGAAGCTCATCATAGCATACATCAGGCCCGAAAAGCTCAACGACGTGAAGCAGGCCCTTTACGCCAAGGAGATCTACTCCCTGTCCGTGACCAACATCCTGGGCTCGGGCCGCCAGAAGGGATTCACCGAGACCTACCGCGGCGTGCAGATGGAAGTGAATCTGCTCAAGAAGGTCCGTTTGGAAATTGGCGTCAACGACGACTTCGAGCAGAAGGCCATCGATGCCATCCTGTCCTCCGGCCAGACCGGTACCGAAGGCGACGGCGTGATCTTCGTCACCGAACTGACCAAGGCCCTGCGCATCAGGACCGGTGAGGACGGCATCCTCTAGTATGGATTGCGACTGCATATAGGCGCCGGGGCGGCGCACGGAGCGTCGCCCCGGCCTTACGCAAATCCGGGCACGTGGGTTGATAAACGTAACGGCCGACAGGCAAGGTATTTCAGTGTTGACCGCAGTGCCCGACATACGAAAGATCATTGAAAACCGTTCCCTGATCACGCACTTCCAGCCCCAGGTCTCCCTGAAGAGAAAGGCGGTCGTCGGACTGGAGGCGTTGAGCAGGGGATTCGACCCCCAAAGCGGAGAAATCATACCTCCAACCCTGCTGTTCGCGCAGGCCCGGGACAAGGCATCCCGGCTCGCCCTGGACCGGGCCTGCCGAACAAATGCGGCGGAATCCTTCGCCGCTCTGCACAGACGGGACAAGAGCCTGATGCTTTCCATGAACATCGACGCCGCCTGCATCAACGAAGAAACGCGCGGCTCCTGCCACATCCTCAACCTGGTCGCCCGGTGCGGCATCAGTCCGAGCAACGTGATCATTGAGATCATCGAGTCCCAGTGCGAAGACATGGCCGCCCTCATGGATTTCGTCGGGTTCTACCGCGACAACGGTTTCCTCATCGCGTTGGACGCCGTGGGGGCCGGGTTCTCCAATCTCGACCGCATCCCCCTGCTCAAACCGGATGTCATCAAGCTGGACCGCACGCTCATAAGCGGTGTGGACCGGCATTTCCACAAGCTGGAGGTGGTCCGCAGTTTCGTCCAGATGTCCAACCGCCTCGGCTGCCTGGTCCTGGCCGAGGGCGTGGAGACCGCCGAGGAAGCCATGTGTCTGCTCGGCAACGGGGTGGATGTATTTCAGGGATTCTATTTCGCCCGGCCCGCGCCGGGGCTCGACGCCGTGCCCGGCATGGCCTCCAAAGTGGACGCCCTGGCCGAGCGGCACCGGGAGAACCGCACCCAGCAGATCGCCGACGACAAGCGGCTGTATTCGAGCTACGACCTGATCGTGCTGACCATGTGCCAGACGCTGTCCGAGACCTTGATCAAGGACATGGGCCAGGTATTGTCCAATTTCGTCGAAAACTACGACGGCGTGGAATGTCTCTACGTCCTGGACATGCGCGGCAACCAGATTTCCGACACGGTTTGCGACCCGTCCCGGCTCAAGACCTGCAAGCGTTTCCTGTACGAGCCCGCCAGCGTGGGTGCGGACCATTCGCTCAAGGAATATTTTCTGCCTATCCAGGCCGGGCTGGAGAAATTCACCACCCGGCCGTACATTTCGCTCGCCTCGGGCAATCTGTGCATCACCATCTCCCACGTTTTTTACCACAAGAGCAGCGGCCGTCATCGCATTCTGTGCGTTGACATGTCACGGGCCGGAGAGGGAGGCCCCCGATAGGGTCGAATGGCCGCGTCGCTCCAAAGGGAACCGCCCGATCCGGCAGCATGTCGGATCGGGCGGTTTATCGTCGAAGGGGAGGGAGTGCGCCCGGAGGCCGGGTGCGGTTGTTCCCGCGCTACATGTCCAGAATCCGCTTGGCGGTTTCATCCATGATGTCGGTGATGAACCTGATTCCGGTCTCCCGCTCGGTTTCGCGGTTGCCCGAAGCGATGTCCTCGCGTCCGATGTCCTGAATCCGGAACTTGCGCGCGCCGCACATGAGCTGTTGCAGGCCTGCGGACAGCTTGTCCACCAGGCTCCAGATGCCCACCGCGCCGAGGGGGATGTCCTTCATCTCGTTCGCGCCGACGCGCTTTTCCACATCCTGGTAACAGGAGAAGATTTCCTCGGCGGAGGTGCCGTATTTGGTCACCGTGGCGGGGAGCTTGTCCCAGTTGCCATGGACGGTTCCCCGGCGTTCGGGGAAGAGCGCGCCCTCGATGTTCGCGCCCAGGAAGCCGGGGATCATCATGGCGCGCCCCATGCAGATCATCTTGACGTAGGGAGCGCCCAGGGAGAGGGCCTTGAAGATGTTGCTGCCCTTGGCGAAACCGCCCGCGAAGGACATGTCCACCACGCGGTGGCCGCGTGCGGCCAGTCGGGAGGCGTACTCGTGGGCCTTGGCGTGGAGCAGGATGGAGGGTACGCCCCAGCTTTCCATCATGTTCCAGGGGCTCATGCCGGTACCGCCGCCGGAGCCGTCCATGGTCAGCAGGTCGAGTTCCGCCTCCGAGGCGAACTTGATGGCCATGGCCAGGGCCTCCATGCCGTAGGAGCCGGTCTTCAGGGAGATACGTTTGAAGCCGAGCTTGCGCAGGTACTTGACCGAGTCCATGAAATTCTCGCGGACCTGCTCGTAGGACCCGAGATCGGTGTAGCCGAGCCGGCTGTGGCGGGCGAAATGCTTGATCGCCCCGCGCGCGTAGCCCTCCTTAACTTCTTCCTTGTCGGGATCGGGGTCCACGAGATAGCCGCGCTTCTTCAGGAACTGGGCGTATTCGATGCTGGAGACTTCGATTTCCCCGCCGATGTCTTTTGCCCCCTGGCCCCACTTGAGTTCGATGATGACCTTGTCGCCGTATTTCTCGGCCACGTATTCGGCCACGCCGTTGCGGGTATCCTCCACGTTGAGCTGGACGATGATCGCGCCGTAGCCGTCATAATAGCGCATGTACGTGTCGATGCGCCGTTCCAGCTCCGGGGCGCTTTGGACGCGGCCGTTGCGGAATTCGGCGTCCCGGTCCACACCGACGACGTTCTCGCCGACCACGATGGGGGCGCCCACCAAGGCGCAGCCCACGGCGAAGGCGTCCCAGTACTTGGCCGCAATGAAGGTGGAGCCGAGCGCGCCGGTCATGAAGGGTACCTTACACTTGGTGATTTCCCGGGCTCCGAAGGAGCTTTCCAGGCTGACGTCGGTGAAGAGGAGGTCCGCATCCGGGTCGGCGGCTCCGGTCGCTCCGTAGTTCTGCCCCTGGATCCTGAGGGAGTTGTAGGACACGCCTACATGACAGGTGTTGCCGCTGCCTGCCGTGACCATGCCGAAATCGCGGGGGTAGAGGATTTCGCGGCCGCGCAGGGAGGAGAGCCAGGTTTCACATTTGCCCTGACAATCCGCCCGGCACAGGGTGCAGAGACCGGATTCGATGGCGTTGCCCCGGTTGGTGCTGCCTATGACGTCGTTGCTTTTGGGATAGATACTCATTTGATCTCCAAGGGGAAGCATGAAAATGGTTTGAAAACGAACGAAGTACAACAAAGGTGGAATTGTGTAGCAGAAGGTTGCGTGGAAGTCATTATCAAATGCCATTTTTGAAAACTATTGTGCTACAAAATAGTATTTGAATGCTTCGCGGACGGAAAACGTCTTATCGGTGGAATGGTCGTGCGCCGTGCCGGGGGGCGCCCGTCGGCGCTCCCGGGCGGGCCCGGCGGAGAAAAGAGAAGGGGGGCGGAAGCCGTTGCTTCCACCCCCCTGTGTCGTGCGTGTTGCGCGCGGAAGCTAGATCTTGCAGGCGGTGCGCAGATCGTCCACGGCGTCGGTGGCTTCCCAGGTGAACTCGGGCAGCTCGCGGCCGAAGTGGCCGTAGTTGGTGGTTTTCTGGAAGATGGGGCGGCGCAGGTTGAGGCGCTCCTGGATGAAGTAGGGGCGCAGGTCGAAGACCTCGGTCACGGCCTTGGTCAACTGCTGGTCGGACACCTGGCCGGTGCCGCGCGCGCTGACAACCACGGACACGGGCTGGGCCACGCCGATGGCGTAGGCTATCTGGACTTCGCAGATGTCGGCCAGGCCTGCGGCGACCACGTTTTTGGCTACGTAGCGGGCCATGTATGCGCCGGAGCGGTCCACCTTGGAGGGGTCCTTGCCGGAGAAGGCGCCGCCGCCGTGGGCGCCCGCACCGCCGTAGGTATCGTTGATGATCTTGCGGCCGGTCAGGCCGCAGTCGCCGACCGGGCCGCCGATGACGAACCGGCCGGTGGGGTTGATGTAGGTCTTCAGCTTGTCGTCGATGAGTTCCTCGGGCAGGGACTTCATGATCACTTCATCGAGGATGGCGTGTTTGAGGTCCGCATAGGCGATATGCTCGTCGTGCTGGGAAGAAACGACCACGTTATCGATGCGCACGGGCTTGCCGTTGTCGAACTCCACGCAGACCTGGGTCTTGCCGTCCGGGCGCAGGAAATCGAGGATGCCTTCCTTGCGCACGTAGGTCAGGCGGCGGGACAGCTTGTGGGCGTAGTAGATGGGGGTGGGCATGAGCGTGGGGGTCTCGTTGGTGGCGAAGCCGAACATCATGCCCTGGTCGCCCGCCCCCTGCTCCTCGGGCTTTGTCCGGTCCACGCCTTGGG
Organism: Desulfovibrio sp. Huiquan2017; assembly: GCF_017351175.1. Lineage (NCBI taxonomy): Bacteria > Pseudomonadati > Thermodesulfobacteriota > Desulfovibrionia > Desulfovibrionales > Desulfovibrionaceae > Desulfovibrio > Desulfovibrio sp. Huiquan2017. Next base: position 85,567 of record NZ_JAFMPN010000012.1, read on the forward strand.
CAATGTCCGGGGATTGCTTGTCGATGGACGAGATGACCGCGCAGGTCTGCCAGTCGAAGCCCATGGTGTCGGAGCTGTTGTAGCCGATGCTCTTGATGGTCCCGCGGACGATCTCGGGGAAGTCGGCGAAGGCGGTGGTGGAAATCTCGCCGGCGATGAAGGCCATGCCGGTGGTGACCAGAGTTTCGCAGGCCACGCGGGCATTCGGGTCCTGGCCGATAATGGCGTCCAGGATGGCGTCGGAAATTTGGTCGGCGACCTTGTCCGGGTGGCCTTCGGTCACGGATTCGGAAGTGAACAGGTATTTGCCTTCAATCTGCATCGGGTCCTCCTTGGGGGTGCTACTTGCTGGCGTCTAGAAATCCGGATTGATCAGATCACATTCCAGGATTTCGTCCACGGTATTGTTTTTGCCTGCGATGACGACCCGAGGCCGACGGGTTTTGGCCTCGTTCTCGTCCAGCCACATGTATGCGGCGATAATCACGCGCTGCCCGACTCCGCCCTTGTGGGCGGCGGCGCCGTTCAAGCATATCTCGCCCGGCGCGCCGGGGATGGCATAGGTGGTCAGCCGTTCCCCGTTGTCCAGGTTGTACACATCCACCTGTTCGTAGGGCAGCAGGCCCACCGTTTTCATCAGTTTGGTGTCGATGGATATGCTGCCCCGGTATTCCAGGTTCGCGCAGGTAATGGTCGCGCCATGGATCTTGGCGCTCAAAAAACATCTCTGAGCCACGAGTATTAACCTTCTATCAATATATTATCGATGAGCCGGGCCTTGCCCATGCGTACGGCCACGGCGGCCAGTCCGGAACGGGCAATGGTCGTTATCGGTGAAATTTCGTCCGGGTCCACGATTTCGATGTAGTCCACCTCGCCCATGGGCAGGGTGGCGGCGAATTCCTCGGCCAGGAACCGCTTCAGGGCCGCGCAGTCCCGCTCTCCGGCTTTGGCTTTCTCGGCGAGCTTGAGCAGTCCCTTGCGGATGTTCGGGGCGGCCGCGCGTTCTTCCTTCGTCAGGTAGGCGTTGCGTGAACTCAGGGCCAGGCCGTCTTCCTCGCGGACGATGGGATGGCCGATGAGCCTGATCGGGATGTTCAGGTCGCGGACCATGCGGCGCAGGACGGCCAATTGCTGCCAGTCCTTTTCGCCGAACACGGCCACCTCGGCCTGGGTGAGCATGAACAGCTTGGTGACCACCGTGCATACGCCCCGGAAATGGACAGGGCGGGTGGCGCCGCACAGATGGATGGCGAGCCGGGGGACCTCCACCCAAGTGGCGTGGTTGGCCTCGTACATGGCTCCGGGCTCGGGCGCGAAGAGCAGGTCCACGCCCTGGGCCTCGGCCTTGGCGCGGTCGCTTTCGAAGTCGCGCGGGTAGGAGGACAGGTCCTCGTTCTCGCCGAACTGGGTTGGATTGACGAAGACCGAGACCACCAGCCTGTCGCACTCGGGCCGTGCCCGGCCGATGAGGGAGGTGTGGCCGTGGTGCAGGTAGCCCATGGTCGGCACGAGGCCGATGGAATGGCCCTGCTTGCGCCAGGTCAGGCACTGGCGCTGCAACTCTGTCGGATCGGTGATGATATTCATTGTTCGCCTCGAAGCTTGGTGAACACCTGACAGATTTACTCGGAGGAGTCAAACAAAATGTTTATATCTGGATGTATTGATATAGCGGGCTTGTCAATTTTCGGAAGGGGCCGGATTCGGTGGAAAAAAGTGGTTTTGCACCATGTCGTTACCCAAAGTTTTGTTTGAGAAAAAACAGTCCCCGTTGTACCCTGGCCCATTATGAGGACAAACAAGGACATCTTCTCGGATCGGACCGTGTCGCTCACTCCCCAGGAGCTGATCGATTTCGAACACACCATCAAGGATTGCATGGCGGAGTTCGTGCCCTTCACCTCCTACAGCCTGTTCTTTCCTCGGCAGAAATCGGACGTCATCCCCGAACCTGAGTTCAGGGCCGCGGACAACGAGTTGATCCTGCCCATGGTCTTCAAAGGCGAGATGATGTGCTATTTCATCGCCAAGGGCGTGCGCCTCAAGGCCCCGGCCACGGCCCCCGGCTACCTTATGGCCCTGGCCGCGTCCGTGCTGGAGAAGCTGGCCCTGTACAAGAAGGCGGTCACCGATCCGTTGACCGGCCTGTATTCGCGCAATTTCTTTTTCGAGGAACTGGAGCAGGCCATCGAGCAGGTCCAGGATTGCCTGGCCACGGGATCCTGCCGGGCGGGCATGGAGGCGCGCGAACCCGAGATCACCTTTTCCGGGACGTTCGGGGTCATTTTTCTTGATTTGGACACGTTCCAGCCCATCAACGAACGGTACGGCTACTTGAAGGGCGACGACATGTTGAGCGAAGTGGGGCGGCTGCTCCACATGGTTTGCCCCAAGTATACCACCGTGGCGCGCTTCGCCAACGACAAGTTCGCCATCCTGGTGCCCGACGCCAAGCCCCACGCCTGCTTCCAATTGTCCGAGGTCATTCGCTCGGGGCTGAGCAAGCTGTCCTTCACCGACGACATCACCAATGATACCATCACCATCACCGGCAGCCTGGGCTACGTCTGCTACCCGCAGGGGCTGGAGGGCGCGCAGTTCCGACGCACGCCGTCCGAGCAGGCGCGCATGATCGTGCGCAAGGCGCGCAAGGGCGTGGCCGTGGCCAAGGACCAGGGGCGCAACCGGGTCTTCGGCTACGCAGATATCCTGTCCAAGGGCGGCCGGGTTCTCGAAACATTGCCCATGAACCGCATGGTCGTGTCGCTGGGCGAGGCCTCCGGGGCCAAGGTGGGGCAGCGGTTTCTGGTCCGTTCGCCCAAGTCCGGCGGCATCGCCTCGGCCTCGCTGACCGAAGACGAACGCCTGTCCGGCCGCTATCCGGCCCTGTACAAGGGCGAGGTGGTCCTGGTCGAAGTCCAGGATGACATCGCTTTCGCCGAGGCGCTGCACCTGGGCGACGCGGCCTGGGCCGTGGAGCCCGGCGACCGGCTCAATCTCATAGAGGGCGACGAAAGTCTGTTTTCGCCCGATCAGGAAATCAAGGACGACTCCATGCCCAGCCACGACGGCGCCACCCAACTCCTGCGATACGGCGAATTCGTCTCCTGGTTCGCCAAGGCCCGGCTTAAGCCCGAGACCTTTGGCCTGTCCCTCATCCGCATCCTGGATCAGCCTGAAGAGAGCGACCGCTATCAGGACGGCATGGACCACATGGCCCGCGACGTGGCCCGGCTCGCCCGGGGTATCTTCGGCGACGCGGCCACCGGCGGCAGGTTCGGCCTCAACGGCATGATCTTTTTTGCCGAGGGTGTGGACCGGCAACCCCTCATGGACCGATCCTTGGAACTGATCAGCGCGGCCGCCCGGTCCTTCGGCCTCAGGCTCGCCGTGGGCTCCGCTCGCTATCCCTTCCTCAATTTCGATCGGGCCGACATGCTCGAAAACTGCCGCAAGGCCTTGGAGCACGCCCTGCTTCTGCCCGAGCCGTGCGCGGCCGTGTTCGATTCCATTTCCCTCAACCTTTCCGCCGACCGCCGCTTCATGGACGGCGACGTCTACGGGGCCATCGAGGAATTCAAGCTGGCCTTGCTTGACGATGACAACAATCTGCTGGCCCGCAATTCGCTTGGCATTTGCTATGCCCAGCTTGGCCGGTTCGAGGAGGCCCGCCATGAGTTCGAGCGGGTGGTGGAGCTGGACAGGAAAGATGTCCTGGCTCTCTACAACCTGGGTTGGGCCAACCACCGCCTGGGTGATTTGCAGTCCGCCGAAAAAGCCTACCGCCAGTGCCTCAAGGCCGAACCCGGCCACGTTTATTCGCTCATGCGCCTGGGCTCCATCGAGGAAAAGGCCAACCACCTCAAGAAGGCTGCCAATCTCTATCAAAAGGCCGCCGGACAGCCTGGCGGTGAACGGCTGGTCTTCCGCCCTCTGGCCCGCGTTGCCTACCGGCGGGGCGACATCGAGGCCACTCGCGAGTACCTGCACCTGGCGCTGAACGCCGATCACAACGACCACCGGGCCATGCACATGCTCGCCAAGCTCTATCTCGACCAGGGCGAGGATCCGCAGATCGCCGAGGTCCTGGCCCGCCAGTCCTCGGCCCTGGCGCCCGGCGTGGACGACTACTGGGATACCCTGGTCGAAGCCCTCGAAGCTCAGGGCAAGGGCGAGGAGGCCGCCATCGTCGCCGCCCGCGCAGCAGGGTAACCCGGACATTTTCACCCCTTGCCGGGGCATGTCTTTAACGCAAAAACGCATCGTGCATGGCACGATGCGTTTTTGCTTGGTTGCTGCGTTCCGGCGATTTGGCCGCTTGTACGCCATGGTCATGTCGCTGCCGGTGCGGGGTGGGCGCTCAAGCACAGAGCCGTGCGGACGCCCTGTATTCGTTCAACGGCGGGCCCGCTGGCGACCGCCGCGCTCCCCCTTTCCGGGGCAGGAGGGCTAACGGGGAGTCGCGGCCAGCGCGCGGATGCGCGCCGGGACCGGAGGGTGGCCGTAGTCGAGCCAGACCGTGAGCGGGTGCGGGGTCGGGTTGGACAGGTTGGAGGCCGAGAGCTTTTTCAGGGCCGAGATCAGGGCCTCGGGGCGGCCCGTGGTCCGGGCGGCGAAAGCGTCGGCTTCGAATTCGTGCCGGCGGGACAGGGCATTGGCGGCCACGGAGAGGACCAGTGATAGCGGGGTATAGAGTAGGATAAAGAAGACCAGTCCCGCATAGAGCGACATGTGCGTCATGCCGAAGGCGCTGAAAAGGCCCTTGGAATCCAGAAACAGGGACATGAGGTAGAAAATCGCTCCGGTCTTGAGGATGCCCGTGACCAGCCGCTTCCGGATGTGCCCGAGCTTGGCGTGGCCGACTTCGTGGGCCAGCACAGCCACGATTTCGTCCGGGTTCATTTCCTTGATGAGCGTGTCGAACAGGGCGATGCGCCGCCGCTTGCCGAACCCGGTGAAGAAGGCGTTGCTCTTGGTGGACCGCTTGGAGCCGTCCATGACGAAGATGCCGGTCAGTTCGAATCCGGCCTTGTCTGCAAACGCCTCCAGCTTGTCGCGCAGCTCGCCTGCTTCCAACGGAGTGAACTTGTTGAACAGCGGCAATATCCAGGTGGGGGCTACGTAGGTCAACCCCAGGGAGAGCAGAACCGCGAATCCCCAACACAGGAGCCATGCGTAGGGGCCTGTCCCGGCCAAAAAGAGCAGAATGCCCGCTACCAGCGCCCCGCCGATGAGCGCGCCGAGGACCAGTCCCTTGATGCGGTCCAGGACGAAGGTGCCCGGTGTGGTGGTGTTGAAACCGAACCGTTTTTCCAGGAAGAAGGTGTGGTAGATGTCGAAGGGCAGGCCGAGGATCGCGCTGATCAGGGCCAGCCCGCCGATGTAGGCCAGGCCGGTGACCAGCGGGCCGAACCCGGCGGCGCGGACGAGTTGATCGAGGACATTGAACCATCCGGCCGTGATGGCCGTGATCAGGACCGCCGTGTTGAAGGTCTCGCTGACCGACGAGAATCGCATGGAGGCCAGGGTGTAGGCCCGGGATCTGGCATAGGTTTCGGCGTCGAAGACGTCGGCCAGCTCCTCTGGCGGGGCGGGGCGCATGGCCCGGGCGGACAGGCGGTCGGATAGCAAGCCCAGGAACCATGCCGCCAGCAGGGACCCGATGATGATCGTGAGATAAGGGTTCAAGAACAACTCCCGGTGGCTGTGAACGCGCAATGCGCAGTGACCGGGTACGCTATACGGTTGCGCCCGCGCGCGTCAACCAAAGGGATGCCGCATGGGCTAGTGGTTCGGAAATATGGGATAATCGCGTCCATACTTGCCAATTCCCCACGGCTGTATTAATTTGCGCCTGTCGTTTACCGTTTTTTCGAGACGAAGGACAGCATGTCAACAAGCCCCATGACCGCCAAGGAAATCCGCGAGGACATCGCGCGCGCTCGCGCCTATGCCAAGAAAAACGATTATCTGCGGACCCTCAGATGTTTGGCCAACGCTATCCGCGGGATAGTTTCCAACAAGGTCTTCGGGGCGGAGAAATTCGAGATTCAGGCCCACCTCGACGAGGCCCTTCGCGACCTGAACAAGATGAAGATGATCAAAAAGCTCTTCCCGGACGGGCTCCAGTACCGGAAGGGCAAGGAAAAGGCGTTCTTCCAGACCCTCATGCGGCTGCACAAGAAGCTCGGCGAGGCCATGGAGAAGGCCCGTGTGGCCCGGCTGCGCAAACGTCTCGGCGTACTCGACGACAACCTCATCAAGGCGGCCAAGCTGATCCAGGCCGGGCAGCCGCTGGAAGCCCGTAAACTGTATAGCAAGATTGCGGAATATTTCCAGGATATCGAGGGGATCCATTCGGATATCGGCAACCGCATGGCCACCTTCGGTCTGTTCGCCGAGGCCGTGCCCTACCTGATCAAGGCCCTCGAAACCCAGAACAACGACGTGCGTGCCCACAATGCGCTCATCCTCTGTTATGAGGGGCTGCACGAGACCGACAAGGCCATGGCCGCCGTCAAGGACGCCATGCGCTGGCTCGGCCCCAGCGAGAACCTGTACCTGCGCCTGGCCCGGCTGCACCTGCAAAAGCGCGAGTGGGGCGAGGTCTTCAACAGCGCCAAGGCCGCCCTGGACCGCAACCCCTTGAACACCGAGGCGGCCAAGCTCATGAAGCAGGCCGAGCCCAAGATCTTCTCCGGGGCCAAGAGTGCGGCCAAAAAAAATCACGACCTCAATTTCTAGTCAGGCCTAGGCTCTTTTTCGCCGACGGTCATGGTGAACGGTGCGTCCGGCAGATCGTCAAACAGGCAGGTGAACCGGGCCACCGCCGCGTCGGGATTCCGGGTGTAGGCCGGGGCAAAGGCCATGTGCGTGGCGCATGCTGTCTGTATGGACGTCTGGATGCCGACCGGCCGGAAGTCCTTGGGCGACGCCTCGTCCTTGGCCGGGGCCTGTTCGATTTCGGCCTTGTGGGGATGACCGCCCTTGACCCGGACCGCGTCCGCCTGGGCCACGTACCGTTTGGCCGGTGGCGTGGTGGGGATGTCCTTTGCCAGGAGCAGCGCGGCGATGTCGTTGCGGACCGCTTCGGTCTTGTCCGCCAGTTCCTCGGGAGTGAGCAGGGGCACCCTCTTGCCATGCAATCCTCGGGGCGATGCCGCCGCAGTGGATGCTTCCTCCGGCCTATCGGGTTCTTCCGCGTCCGTTTCGTGACGTAGTTTCGCCACCTCGGGGATGGTCACCATGTCGCCACATTCGTTTTGGGATGCCTGCCCTGCGGTCGTTCGCGTCGAATGCGAAGTGGGGAAAACGGCCTGTGTGCCGCAGCCCCGCGCCACGGGGGAATCCTGTTCCCCTCCTTGCCGGATAATTCTTTTTTCGGTGAAGTCGGGCAAGGGGTAAGAGGTCTGCCGGGAACAAGGGGAAAACAGGCGGGCGGGGCCAAGAAGACGCCTGGCGGGCGCTCCGGCCCCGTCCTGGTTATGGAGGACTAATCGGAAAAGCGAAGATCGGCGCGGGGCAGACGCAGGAACGCGCCTTTATCCGTAACAACGAGCAGGTTGCCGTCGCGGTCCAGATTCAACCCAGACACTTGGCTGCCGCAGCGGAACACCCGGCTCACCGCACCGTCGGGCGTAACCGCGAAAATATCGCCGCTCACGGTGCCCACGAAGAGGGTGCCCAACCGGTCCACGGCCAGGGTCGTGGGTCCGTCCACCCGGGCGTAGACCAGGGGATCGTCGTCCGGCGGGACGCACAGGATTATCCCCGCCCGGCGGTCTACGGTGTAGGCGTAACCCCGGCCATCCATGACCAGCCCGGTCGTCCCGGGCAGGCCCGAACCGATCGCCCGTGACCCGTCGCCCGCCCAGGCCCTTGGGCCTGTCCCGGACAGGATGGCGGCAACTGTGAAAATACTTAACAAGAATAATTTGATACGCAAACAACCCTGCATGACGTGCCTCCTTTCTGTTTGAGGACACGGTAGAAATGGTGCATTAATATGTCCAATACATATTTACACGAAGATCAATATGGATTAACTCTGAATCATGGAACTGAGACAGCTTATTTATTTCATTGCCGTGGCCGAGGAACTGCACTTCGGGCGGGCCGCCGAGCGGTGCCATATCGCCCAGCCGCCGTTGTCGCAGCAGATAAAGCGCCTTGAGGAGGAACTCGGGGTGACACTTCTGGAGCGGACCAGCCGGAAGGTTTCCCTGACCCCGGAGGGCAAGGAATTTCTCAAGCGGAGCAAGGATGTGCGCGACCGCCTGAACGAGGCCGTCATCTGCGTGCAGGACATGGCCCAGGGGCTTGAGGGGCAACTTCGGGTCGGCTTCATCGGCCCGGCGTCATTGTCCCGGCTGCCCCAGGCCATCCGCGCCTTTCGTGAGCGTAATCCGCGTATCCGCCTGGATTTTTCGGCCCAATCCACATCCGAGCAACTGCCGCTTCTGCGCGGTGACCGGCTGGACATCGCCTTTGTCCGCCTGTTCGGCCATGACACTTCGGGGCTCAACTCCCTGCTTTTCCTGCGTGAACCCTATGTCCTGGCCCTGCCCGAAGGGCATCGTTTCTCGGATCGCGACGTTCTCGACCTGACCGACCTTGAAGGCGAACCGCTCATCTTCAACCAACGCCTCGCCCAACCCGCCCTGTATCGTTCGCTGATCGGCTCCTTCCACAAGGTCGGTTTCATGCCCAATATCGTCCAAGAGGTGAACACCGAGCAGTCCACCGTGGCTCTGGTCGCCACCGGCCTGGGCTGCGCCCTGGTCCCGGCCTCCAGCGCCTCCAGCTACCGCTCCGGCGTGACCTTCCGTCCCTTGACGGGCGACCTCCCCCAGTGGGAGATCACCGCCCTCTGGAAAAAGAAGAACCAATCCACCATCCTCCAGAAGTTCCTCGACGTGGCCCGCGAATTTCGCGAGGTGCGGTGAGAAGGGTGCCCCCGGTCTCCACCATCCCCACGTTTTCCTGAACTTTTTGGTGGCCCTTCGCGGGGTGCGGATGCGGTGGGGCGGAACGTTGTGCGGGCGGCGGGGGCTGTGATAGTGGGGGGCAGGTTGAGTTCTTTTTATTCATTCAATTACAGCAAAAGGCAGTATTATGGGATTTCTTGACGGCTTGATGGGCAATGCGACCGAGATTTCGCTTGCCGACGTGCAGGAGGAGCTGGCCCCGATCCTGGGCGACAACGAACGGGTGGAGCGGGCCTTCAAGGTCGTGCGCGACATGTACGTCTTCACCTCCGGCCGCCTGCTGCTCATCGACAAGCAGGGCGTGACCGGCAAAAAGGTGGACTACCTGTCCATTCCCTACCGCGCCATGAACTCGTTTTCGGTGGAGACCGCGGGCCATTTCGACCTCGACGCCGAACTCAAGCTCTGGGTCTCCGGCCGCCACGAGCCCATCGAGCGCACGCTCAAGGGCGGCAGCGATGTGATCGGCATCCAGAAGCTGCTGGCGAACAAGGTGATTCGCTAACGGAGTAGCGCCGCATACCACGTCACGAATCTTTCTTCGAGAAACGGCCCCTGTCCTGATGGACCTGGGCCGTTTTTTTGAAGCGCGAGAGAGCGGGCGGAGGCGGGGACTATGCCCCTCCCATGCCGCCGGATCCAGGCTATTCGGGGGATTCCTCGTCGGCCGTGTAGCGGAGGATGTCGCCGGGCTGGCAGTCGAGGGCCTTGCAGATGGCGTCGAGGGTGGTGAAGCGGATGGCCTTGGCCTTGCCGGTCTTCAGGATGGACAGGTTTTGCGGGGTGATGCCCACGGCGGCGGCCAGTTCCTTGGAGCTGGTCTTGCGTCTGGCCAGCATGACGTCGAGATCGATGATAATGCCCATGGCGTCCCCTAGACCGTCAACTCGTCCGCTTCGCGCAGCTTGCGGCCCTCGTCCATGATCCAGCTGACCAGGATGATGATCCCGGCGATGAGCAAGTCGCGGATCTCGCTCGATTCCAGCGAGATGGTGATCAATCGTTCGCCCGGCGGGTTGTGCATGGTCAGGACCAGGGTCAGCAAGGCTTCGTGAACGGGCATGAGGGCCACGCCCGCCAGCATGGTCCAGCCCGTGCGGCGGATGTACCTGACCGTATTGCCCGTGAATATCTCGCCTGCTGAAAACAGGCTGAACAACCGTACCAGCCACCACAGGCAGAGCATGGTCGCCCCCAGCGGGATCAGGCTGACGCCCAATCCCAGCCAGCGCTGACCCCAGGGCAGCGGAAGCGCGGGTGCGTGCGCGGCATCCAGGCTCACGTTGCTCCAGGCTTGTCCGATGACCGCCGTCGCCTCGCCATCCCCGAGCAGCACCTCCCCGCCCGAAAGCCAGAGTCCGGCCACCACCGCCGGACTCAAAACAAACACCGCGAAGAAGATCGCCCTGAATACTTTGGCAAATCGTTGAATCCGTCGATCCATGAGATACTCCTTTGTTTTGATGTATCTCTTTTGCGGCAATTTATTACTGTTTGTCAATAATTATTCATGCAAAATGAGCTGCATTCGGAGACCATTTCCAGCCCCTGAGAAAGCGGCCCTATGAATCGGGCCCAAAAAAAACGGCCCCGGTCCATTTGGACCGAGGCCGGTTTATTATAAGCTAGGCTGAAAGCGCTGGGTGGCTTAGTACATGCCGCCCATGCCGCCCATTCCGCCCATGCCGCCCATGCCGCCGGGCATGCCGGCCGGGGCGTCGTTCTTCTCGGGCTTGTCGGCGATGGCGCACTCGGTGGTCAGCAGCAGACCGGCCACGGAAGCGGCGTTCTGCAGGGCGGTGCGGGTGACCTTCTTCGGGTCGATGACACCAGCCTTGATCAGGTCCTCGTAGGTGTCGGTAGCGGCGTTGTAGCCGAAACCGCCCTTTCCTTCCTTGATCTTCTCGACCACGATGGAGCCTTCCAGACCGGCGTTCGCGGCGATCTGGCGCAGGGGCTCTTCCACGGCGCGGGCGATGATGTTGATACCGGCCTGCTCGTCGTCGTCGGCGGCCTTGACCTTGAGGGCGGCTTTGCCGGCCCGGGCCAGGACCACGCCGCCGCCGGGCACGATGCCTTCCTCGACGGCCGCACGGGTGGCGTTCAGAGCGTCTTCCACGCGGGCCTTCTTCTCCTTCATCTCGGTCTCGGTGGCGGCACCGACGTTGATGACGGCCACACCGCCCACGATCTTGGCCAGACGTTCCTGGAGCTTCTCGCGGTCGTAGTCGGAGGTGGACTCGGCGATCTCGGCGCGGATCTGCTGGATGCGGCCCTTGATCTCGGCGGGCTTGCCGGCGCCGTCAACGATGACGGTGTTTTCCTTGTCCACGACCACGCGCTTGCAGGAGCCCAGGTCGTTGACGGTCAGGTTCTCGATCTTGATGCCGAGGTCCTCGGACACGACCTGGCCGCCGGTCAGGGTGGCGATGTCCTTGAGCATGGCCTTGCGGCGTTCGCCGAAGCCGGGAGCCTTGACGGCGACCACGTTCAGGGTGCCGCGCAGCTTGTTGACCACGAGGGTGGCCAGGGCCTCGCCCTCGATGTCCTCGGCGATGATGACCAGGGGCTTGGACATCTTGGCGCACTGCTCAAGCACGGGCAGCAGTTCCTTCATGTTGGAGACCTTCTTCTCGTTGATGAGAATCAGGGGCTCTTCCATTTCACAGGTCATGCGCTCGGTGTTGGTGACGAAGTAGGGGGAGAGGTAGCCGCGGTCGAACTGCATGCCTTCAACGACATCCAGGGTGGTCTCGAGGCCCTTGGCTTCCTCAACGGTGATGACGCCTTCCTTGCCGACCTTGTTCATCGCCTCGGCGATGATGTTGCCGATGGTGGCGTCGTTGTTGGCGGAAATGGTGCCGACCTGGGCGATCTCTTTCTGGTCGCGGGTGGGCTTGGCGACCTTTTCGAGGTCTTCGACGATGGCTTCAACGGCCTTGTCGATGCCGCGCTTGATGGACATGGGGGAACGACCGGCGGCCACCAGCTTCACGCCTTCGGTGAAGATGGCCTGGGCCAGGACCGTGGCGGTGGTGGTACCGTCACCGGCGACGTCGGAGGTCTTGGAGGCGACTTCCTTGACCATCTGGGCGCCCATGTTCTCGAACTTGTCTTCCAGCTCGATCTCTTTGGCCACGGACACGCCGTCCTTGGTGATGACCGGAGAGCCGAAGGACTTCTCCATTACGACGTTGCGACCCTTGGGTCCCAGGGTAACTTTGACCGCGTTGGCCAGCTTGTCCACACCCGCTTTCAGTTTTTCGCGGGCCTTGGCATCGAAAAGGATATCTTTCGCCATGGTGTATTCTCCTTACCTAAGTAAATTTGCTGTTTGCGTTGGGTTCGTGTCGGGAATGGAGCTATTCGACGATGGCGAGGATATCGTCCTCGCGCATGACCAAGTGCTCTTCGCCGTCGATGCTGATCTCGGTTCCCGCGTATTTGGCGAACAGGACCAGATCGCCCGTCTTGACGGTGGGCGTTACACGCTTGCCGTCTTCGTCCAGCTTGCCGGGGCCGACGGCCACGACTTCGCCCTTCATGGGCTTTTCCTTCGCGGAATCCGGGATGTAGATGCCACCCGCGGTTTTTTCTTCCGTTTCCAGACGCTTGACCAGGACGCGGTCGTTCAGCGGTTTCAATTTCATCCTCTTATACCTCCAAGATGAATTTTTTGAATGGTTGCGCCGGGCGACGTATGCCGTCCGGCTTGATGTTAGATAAACACGGCATGCCGGGTGTCAACCCGGACGCACAAAAAAAAATGGGCCCTCGTCGAGGCGGGAAGGCAAGCGAAAGGTGCGGAGGGTGGGTTGCCTTACTTCTCGGATTTATTGCGGAATTCAGCAAACGGACGATCCAGTCCCCGGATGTGGTCGGCAAACCAGTCGGCCAGGAATCCGTGGAGTTTGACCGGCGGGACGGACGTGCCGTTCATGAGTTCGGCCTCCATGCGGACAAGGTCGTCGAGGAACCGCTCATGGGCGTCCTGCTGGTCGTCCAGCCCGGGGTAGTCCGCCTCGTCCATGAGATTCTCCTCAAAGCTGAAGTGCTGCATGGCGAAGTCCTTGAGATCGTTCATGATGTCGAGCATCTCGTCGGTTTCGTCATCGTCGAGCTGGCGGTATATGTCCGGGGACACCGCGCTGATGCGGCCGAGCATGCTGAAAAGGGTTTTGTGCTGTTCGTCGAGTTCGGGGACGCCCAGAGCGAGTTCGGGCGAAAACCCCGACGGGGTCGGTTTGGCTGCCATGCGTTTCTCCTGTAACGCGGGTTGGTTTTCGGACACCGTATACCGGGAATCCAGAAATATGTCACGCCCTGTCCGCCCTTTTCCCGGGGATGGACGGCCGGGAGGCGGTTGCGGGACCGTGCGTCACACAGTTGCCGGGCGGGTGTCACCAAAAAATACGAAATCGTCATGGAGGCGGCGCGAAGGGATTGCGGGGCGCGGGTATGGTGCGGCAACCATATCAGGAGGAAGGATAATGGAAGATCGCCTTGCCGGTCCGCTGTTCAATCTGGATTCGCCCTTCACCGACCCCGTTCGACACACCCTCTTTTCCATGGTCAGGCGTCCGCTGGCCAAAGTTCTCAGGCTCGACACGCTGAATTCTCTCTACTCGACCCTGCAAACCGGAAAGGGCGAAGGGTGTTTCGTGGACAAGGCCCTGGATCTGCTCGGGGTGCGTTTTTCCGTGGACGGCCAGCCCGTGAGCCGGGTGCCGCGTACCGGGCCGCTGGTGGCCGTGTGCAACCACCCCTTCGGCGTGCTTGAAGGGCTTTTGCTGGTGCGCATCCTGCGCGAGGTCCGTTCGGACATCAAAATCATGGCCAACTTCATGCTCGGCATGATCCCGGAGATGGAAGACCTGATCATCCGTGTGGATCCTTTCGGCGGGGCCGGGGCCTCGCGCAAGAACATCGCCGGGCTCAAAGCGAGCATGCGCTGGCTGAAGCAGGGCGGCATGCTGGTGGTCTTTCCGGCCGGCGAAGTGTCGAGCCTCAAGGTCAAGAAGCGCCGCGTGGGCGACCCGAGCTGGAGCCCCATGATCGGGCGGATCATCCGCAAGACCGGGGCGGCGGCCCTGCCGGTCTTTTTCAACGGGCGCAACTCCGGCCTCTTCCAGACGCTCGGGCTCATCCATCCTCGGCTGCGTACCGTGCTCCTGCCGCACGAAAACCTGAAGCACGCCGCCCGCGACGTCATCGGGGTCCGGCTGGGCACGGTCATCGCCCCCGACAAGCTGGCCGAACTCGACGGCGACCAGGCCGTGATGGATTATCTGCGCTTCCGCACCTATCTCCTGCGCCGGGAGCGCAAGCCGCGCTTCCACTTCAAGGCCCGGGACGGCCAGCGGCGCATGGACCCCATCGCCAATTCGCGCGGCAAGCACATTCTCGCTTCGGAGGTGGCCAGCCTGCCGGACGGGAACATCCTGCTCGAAAGCGGGGAATTCACCGTGTTTCATGCGCAGGCCCACATGATTCCCCGGCTGCTGCGCGAGATCGGCATCCGCCGCGAGGAAACCTTTCGCCAGGTGGGCGAGGGCACGGGGCGGGCCATGGACATCGACGTGTTTGACGACACCTACGAGCATCTGGTGCTCTGGAATCGCCGGGAGCGCGAGGTGGCCGGCGCGTACCGTTTCGCCCGGACCGACGAGATCCTGGCGGCGCAGGGCCTTTCCGGTTTGTATACTTCGACCTTGTTCGATTACCGACCGGGGTTTCTGGAGGAGCTGGGGCCCGCCCTGGAGCTGGGCCGGTCCTTCGTCACCCCCGGGTATCAACGCAGCTACCAGCCGCTGCTTCTGCTGTGGAAGGGGCTGGCCGAGTATGTGGTCCGTAATCCGCGCTACCATCGGCTCTTTGGCTGCGTGTCCATCTCCGGCGATTATTCCGTGATTGCCCGCGAACTCATCGTCGGCTTCATGCAGCGCCATTGCTCCCAGCCTGAGCTGGCCCGCATGGCCCTGCCCAAGAGGCCGCCCAAGGTCAAGCGCCTGAAGCGAGTGGATTTCTCCTTGCCCGAGACGGTCTTCGACGACCCCGAGGATGTGGCCGACTTCGTGCGCGACGTGGAAGACGGCCGGTCCATCCCGGTGCTGCTCAAGCAATACCTCAAGCTGGGCGGCAAGATTCTCGGCTTCAACATGGACCCGGATTTCGGCAACTGCATGGACGGGCTCATCCTGGTGGACCTGCTCAAGTCCGACCCCAAGGTCTTGTCCCGGTTCATGGGGCGCGACGGGGTGAACCGCTTCCTGGCGAACAATCGCGCGGCGTCCGTCCATCCTGTGCGCATGGGCGACGCGGCCGCCTGATCGCGGCCGGACTGCCCGCCCGGCCGCGGGGGGCTTGGCTTTCCGGCGGGAAGAGCATATGTTGCCGGCATGCAAAAAGACTTGATCCTCCTGCCGTTGCTGCTCGCCACCCTGGTTCTGTTCTTCGGATGCCAGCGGGTGGATACCCCCGAGTCCGAAGGCCGCAAGCCCGCCGCTGGTGGACCGGCCAAAACCGCGACTCTGGCCCCGGCCTCGGCATGGGCCGCCGAAGCGGACGAGCCCAGGATTCCCGAAGGGTGTTCGCCCGAGTTCCGGGCCTTTTTCGATCATGCCGTGGTGGAGCTGCGCGGCCGGGGCGACCTGGACGTGACCGTGGTTACCGACCCCCTGTGCTGGCACTGCCGCCTGGCCAACAAGCTGCTGGGCGAATACCCCGAGCTGTACGGCAGGTTGCGCCTTTCCTTTTTCCCGCGCCGGGGCTTCATCGGTTCGGATATGGCCGCCTGGATTCTGGAGGATGCGGCGGGGACCGATCGCCTGCCCAAGCTGGTGGATTTCGCCTACGGCGAGCTGAAGCAGCCTAAGGTCGAGGACATCATGGAGGCGCGCATGCTCGTCCTGGTCCAGTTCACCCGGGCCTTTCCCGAATTGTTCGGTGGCGCGCCCATCGAGGAACTGTATGTCCGCTTGCAAAAGGCGCATGAGTCCCATGTGCTTGAAAGCGTGGTCCTCGCCCACGAGGCCCATCTCCCCGGCACCCCCATCCTGATCGCGGGCGACAAAGTGGTCCTGGGCTTCGCCCCCGCCGTCTGGCTCAAGGTCCTGAAAGAGGCCGCGATGTGCAAGTAGCCGGTTTCGGCCCATGCCCGGATGGCGGGCGCTTCCGGGGCGTCTTTCCTTCCTTTCCGCACAAGCTTGCAGGTTTTCCGACATTTCCATAGAAGGGTACACCGTGCGTGTATCGTGAGGAAATGCGGAATGCTTCGAATCATGCCGCAACCTTCGACTATCCTCGCATCGTCGCCCGCCGCCGTTTTCAGACGGACCGTCGGATTCCGGGCCGTTGCCGCACCCCTCCATAAGACAAGGAGATAGCCCCATGGTCATTCGATATCTTTTGCCGACCGTTTCGCGTCGCACTCGGGCCGCAGCCGCGCTGCTGCTCGTCGTGGCGGGCATGACGTTGCTGCCCGCCCTGGCCGATGGCGCGTTCGCCGGGACGTCGTCCCCCGAGCCTTTCGACTACGCCGCGCTCAAGGGCAAGGCCCGCGCCCTGGCCGCGCAGCCTTATGCCGACCATGCGGGGGAGGTCCCTGAATCGGTCGCGAAGATGACCTGGGACCAGTACCAGGCCATCCACTTCAACCGGGACCACGCCTTGTGGCGCGGCGGTGACTCCAAGTTCCAGGCCATGCTTTTTCACCTCGGGCTGTATTTTACCAAGCCCGTGGCCATGTATGAACTCGCGGACGGCAAGGCCAGGCGAATCGATTACGACGCCGGGCTGTTCGATTACGGCAAATCCGGCATCGACCCCGGGAAGCTCCCGGCGGACATGGGGTTTGCGGGCTTTCGGCTTCAGTTCAGCCCGGATTGGGGGCGCGATGTGGCCGCGTTTCTCGGCGCGAGCTACTTCCGCGCCGTGGGCAAGGAGATGCAATACGGCCTGTCCGCGCGCGGCCTGGCCGTGGATACGGCGCTGTCTCGGCCCGAGGAATTTCCGGCCTTCACCGCCTTCTGGTTGGAGCGCCCGAAGCCGGGCGGCGGCACGGCCACGGTCTACGCATTGCTCGATTCGCCGAGCATCACCGGGGCCTACCGCTTCGACATCACCCCCGGCGACACGTTGGCCATGCGCGTGGATGCGGCGCTCTACCCGCGCAAGGTCGTCGAGCGCCTGGGCGTCGCCCCGTTGACCAGCATGTTCATGGTCGGCGAGAACGACCGGCGCACGGGCTACGACTGGCGGCCTGAAATTCATGATTCGGACGGGCTGGCCCTGCACACCGGCGCGGGCGAATGGGTCTGGCGGCCCCTGAACAATCCCCGCCACCTGCGCTTCAACGCCTACATGGACGACAACCCCAAGGGATTCGGCCTGCTCCAGCGCGACCAGAATTTCGACCACTACCAGGACGACGGTGTGTACTATGACAAGCGTCCCGGCCTGTGGGTTGTGCCGCGGGGGGACTGGGGCCGGGGGGCCGTGCAGTTGGTGGAGATTCCCGCTCTGGACGAGACTTTCGACAACATCGTGGCCTTTTGGTGCCCGGAAGAGCCCGTGAAACCCGGCCAGGAATTGCTTTTCAGCTACGATCTGCTCTGGGGCACGGCCTCGCCCGGGCCCGAACACCTGGCCCGGGTGGTGGATTCCTTCACCGGGCTCGGCGGCGCGGTGGGCAAGCGGCGCACGCGCTATAGCAAGCGGTTCGTGGTGGATTTTTCCGGCGGCCCGCTGGCGGCGTTGGATCGGGACGCCCCGGTGCGCGCGGCCATCGAGACCTCGGCCGGGACCATCGAGCTGACCTCGGTCCTGCCACTTGCATCCGTCAAGGGGTATCGGGTCCGCTTCGACCTGGTTCCGCCCGACGAGAGCGAGAATCCGATCAACTTGCGGCTGATCCTCAAGTCCGGCGACCGGGCCCTGTCCGAGACCTGGACCTACCAATGGAGCCCGCCTCCGGCCGATCAACGGAAGCTGCACAACGCCGGGCACCTGCAATAGGACGGCCCGATAAGACCGGGCTGCCGTCGGACCGGATATGAAAAGGGCCTCTATGCGAGGCCCTTTTCGTATTCGTCGATTTAAACGATGATATCCAGGGGAGCTCTGGAGGGCTCACCGACGTTGACCGGTAAGGTCTGCGTCGGGGCGGCGGCCTGTTTCCCGCTGTTCGTGGGGTCGGTCATCAGGGCGTTGATCTGGCTGGAGGAGGACTTCTCGGCTTCCAGTCCCTTCATCAATCCCGAGGTGTATTTGGAGTCCTCTTTGGCCCCGTGCACAAAGTGGCCGGTCATCATGTTGGAATTGCTGAGGGTGACTCCCTGCGCCTTTCCAGTTTCAACGGTGTCGGTCTTTTCGGGAGTCCGTTTGGCTGCACCCGCCTGGGTGAAGCCTGTCGATGTCGTTTGCGTCAAGTTGATGCCGGATATAATCATGGTTTCCACCTGTGGTAAAAGTTTCTATGAAAGTCGTATCGACATGTATTCATATTTCATTAGGGGAAAAGATGAAAAAAAGGCCTCGATCAGAGGCCTTTTTTCATTTCAATCCATTTGTCCACCACGGGTGGATCGTACTCCACGAAGCGGTTGATGAGTTCGCCGGGGGTCGGGCTGGTCAGGACCATGCTCCGGTGGACGGGCATGAGGAAGCCCTCGGCGACCATGCGGTCCAGGTGTTCGGCCAGGAAGCCGTAGTAGCCGTTCACGTCCAGCAGACCGCACGGCTTGGCGTGGTAGCCGATCTGATTCCAGGTCAGGACCTCGAAGAACTCGTCCAGGGTGCCCAGGCCGCCGGGCAGGGCGATGAAGGCGTCCGACAGGTCGGCCATGAGCTGCTTGCGTTCGTGCATGGTGCGGACCACGCGGGATTCGGTCAGCCCCGGGTGGGCGATTTCCTTTTCCACCAGCCGCTCGGGGATGACGCCCACGACCTCGCCGCCCTCGGCCAGACAGGTGTCGGCCAACCGTCCCATGAGCCCGGTGGAAGAACCGCCGTAGACCAGGCCGATGGAGCGCTCGGCTAGTTCGCGGCCCAGCGCCTCGGCGGCGGCCACGTAGGCCGGGTTGTTGCCGGGATTGGATCCCAGGTAGACGCAGATGCGTTTCAGCTCACGGTTCATGACGCCGCTTCCACGGCCTTGCGCAGGTCGTCCACGAATTCATCGACCATTTCTTCGGTGGTGGCCCAGGAGGTCATCCAGCGCACGGTCTGGTCGTGCTCGTTCCAGACGTAGAAGTAGTATTTTTTAAGCAGGATCTCCGTGGCCGCGGGCGGGATGTGCGCGAACAAGGAATTGCAGTCCACGGTTCCCTTGATGGTCACGCCGTTAATGGCCCCGGCTTTTTCGGCCAGCCGTTTGGCCATGGCGTTGGCCTTTTGCGCATTCTTCAGCCACAGGTCGTTGGCCAGGTAGGCCTCCAACTGGGCCGAGACGAAGCGCATCTTGGAAACCAGCTGCATGGCTTGTTTGCGCAGATAGGAGAAGCCTTGGCCGATGTCCGGGTTGAGAAAAATCACGGCCTCGCCCATGAGGCAGCCGTTTTTGGTTCCGCCGAAGGAGATGAAATCCACGTCCAAGGCGGTGGTCAGGTCGAAGAAGGTGCAGTCGAGCGCGGCGCAGGCGTTGGCCAGGCGCGCGCCGTCCATGTGCACCAGCAGGTCGCGGTCGTGGGCGAAGGTCACCAGGTCCTCGATTTCCTTGATGGAGTAGAGGGTCCCCACCTCTGTGGGCTGGGTGATGGAGATGACCTTGGGCTGGGAGGCGTGGACGAAGCCGATGTGGCCCAGGTAGGGGGCGACCATGCCGGGCGTGAGCTTGCCGTTCGGGGAGGGAATGGGCACCAGCTTGATGCCGCCGAAGGCTTCGGGCGCGCCGCATTCGTCGGTGTTGATGTGGGCCTGTTCGGTGCAGAGCACCGAATTGTAGGTGTGGGTCACGGAGCGCAGGCCGAGGACGTTGGCCGCCGTGCCGGTGGTCACGTAGTGGATGCGCGCCTGGGAGCCGAAAAACTCCTTGAAGACGTCGTCGGTGTGGATGGACAGTTCATCGTCGCCATAGGACTTGCAATGCCCCGCATTGGCCCGGATGACGGCCTCCATGACGGCCGGATGGGCCCCGGAGTTGTTGTCGCTGGCAAAGGATTTCAGATCGGTCATGGTTTACTCCAGTCCGAGAAAGTCCCGGACCGCATGGGTTTGCAGAAGATAGTCGGCCAGGGTTGCGTATCCCTTGGCCGCGGGGTGGACATTGTCGTAGGCCGTCAGAGCGGCATTGTAGGCGGCGGATTCCCGCAGGAAGCCGAGCACCGGGACATGGGGTACGCCGAGCCGTTCGCACACGGATTCAAACCCCAGGGAAAGCTGGACGATGTGTTCGGTCCTCTCCGGATCGCCCACGGGCATGGGGCCGATGAACAGGGTCGGGCCCATGGTCAGGGCTTCCGACAGGATGGCCTCGGCGTTCTCGTAGGAGGTCGCGGCGGGCACGTCGTTGGCGATGTCGGCCACGCCGAAGGAGAGGAAGAGCCGGGTGTCCTGGCCCGGCAGGAATCGGCGTGTGACTTCTTCCCGCAACCGCTCGCGGATTTTGGTCGTGGTGTTCGCCCGAACTCCGAGGTTGTACCAGGTCAGGTCCTGGCCGCTTTTCATGACGGCGGAGGCGAGGCGCCCGGGCCAGCCGAGGCCGCTTTCGTCGCCGCAGCCGAGCGTCAGGGAATCACCGATGAAAAAGGTGATCATGGCTCCTTCCTATTGTTTGATTCGCGCGGTGGCGGATTCGATGTCGATGGCGTACACGCCGGTGACGGCCAGAACCTTGTCGTTGTAGGGCATTTCCCGGCCCGCGTACTTGAGGGTGATGCAATCCAGCGCGTGCAGCTTGTCGTCGCCGTCAAGTGCGCGCGGAGTGCCCCGGCCCATGACCGACCGGAACCGGTAGCCCAGTTCGCAGGCGTTCTGATCGCTGGTCTTGAGCTC
Organism: Desulfovibrio sp. Huiquan2017; assembly: GCF_017351175.1. NCBI lineage: Bacteria > Pseudomonadati > Thermodesulfobacteriota > Desulfovibrionia > Desulfovibrionales > Desulfovibrionaceae > Desulfovibrio > Desulfovibrio sp. Huiquan2017. The sequence goes on from NZ_JAFMPN010000012.1 coordinate 106,548, forward strand.
CATCTCCACCGCAGCGGAGAAGGCCAGGGGGGCGCCCGCGTCCAGGCAGGCGGCTTTGCGTCCCCGCTCGCCGGAGTGGATGTAGAGTATTTCGCCCTCGCGCGCGAAGTTCACGGGCACGCAGTGCGGGCCATTGCTGTCGTTGAGGGCCAGCCAGATCACTTCCGCCCGGTCCAGGATGTCGGCCGTCACGGCCTTGTCGTCGGTCACGCCTTTGCGCATGGTTTCCTCCGGTCTTTGTAAAAAATGCAATCTGACTAGTAATCACCCCCGGCCCCGAAGGCAACCTCGGCGGGTTCCATTTCCGTGATCATCCGAGGGGGGGGGCTTTCCCGGTCCGGCCGGGAGTTGCCCTTCACGCGGATGCTGGTATACTCGTATCGTCAACCGCAACAGGAGCACTCCATGATCCGACCCAAGGACAGGCCGCTGCCCATCCACTACGTTCTCCGTTCCTTCGACAGATTTTTCCGCATGGAAGCTGCGGGCGGTATCGCGCTCATGGTTTGCACCGTGGTTGCCCTGGTCTGGGCAAATTCGCCGTGGGCCGCCGCCTATGACGAGGTGTGGCGGACCCGGCTGACCGTGGGCGCAGGCGACTGGGTGTTGTCCAAGCCCGCGCTGCTGTGGATCAACGACGGGCTCATGGCCATCTTCTTCTTCCTGGTGGGGCTGGAGATCAAGCGTGAACTGCTGGTGGGCGGCCTGTCCACTCCGAGCCGGACGATCATGCCCGTGGCCGCGGCCGTGGGCGGCATGATCGTGCCCGCGCTCATCTTTTTCGGGCTGAACACGGGGCATGAATCCATCGTGGGCTGGGGCATCCCCATGGCCACGGACATCGCCTTCGCCCTGGGGATCATGTCTCTGCTGGGCAACCGGGTGCCGGTGGGCCTTAAAATATTCCTGACGGCCGTGGCCATCGTGGACGACATCGGGGCCATCCTGGTCATCGCCGTCTTTTATACCGCCACGCTGAACCTGACGGCCCTGTGCGTGGGCTTGGCTGCCTTGTCCCTCATGGCCGTGTTCAACCTCCGCTGGCGTATCCGCCGTTCCATCCCGTACCTGATTCTCGGGGTGGTGGTCTGGTTCGCCTTCCTCCTGTCCGGCATCCACGCGACCATTGCGGGCGTGCTGGCGGCCATGACCATCCCGGCCGGAACGCGCATGAACTGCGCCGCCTTTGTCGCGGAGCTGCGCGAGGCCGCCGAAGTCTTCGAGATGGCCATTACCCCGGGGAAGACCGTGCTGACCAACCGGGAACAGCAAATGGCCCTGCACGCCGTGGAACATGCCTACGATGCGGCCTCCACGCCGTTGCAGAACATCGAGCACGCCCTGCATCCCTGGGTTTCCTTCTTCATCATGCCGGTCTTCGCCTTGGCCAATGCGGGCGTCGCCCTGGATGCGGACGTCTTCCGGCATCTGTTTTCCCCGGTGGCCCTGGGGGTGTTTTTCGGCTTGGTGGCGGGCAAGCAGATCGGCGTCACCGGGGCGTGCTGGCTGGTCAACCGGCTCGGTCTGGCCGAGTTCCCGGACCGGACCACGCTGCTGCACCTGTGGGGCGCGGCCTGCCTGGCGGGCGTGGGCTTCACCATGTCCATCTTTATCGGCAATCTGGCCTTTGACGAGGGCTCCTCACTGGTGGCGCTGTCCAAGGTCGCCATCCTGTTCGCCTCCCTGGTTTCGGGGCTGCTCGGCTATCTGGGCCTGCGCTACGTGGCTCCCGCCGGTCCGGCGGAAGGGGAGGAACACATCACGGACGCCTAGGCCGCGTTCGCCGCAACGACGAAGCCCCCGCTGGTCCAGGGACCGGCGGGGGCTTCGTCATGCTTCCGGGTTAGAAATCGGCCAGCCCCAGGGGGTCGAGTTCGGAAACCTGCACGCGCACGAAGGTGGCTACGTCGAAGAACAGATCCTGAGTGATGGAGGTCAGCCGCCATCGGCTGCCCGTGCCGAAGGAGTTCCAGAGTTCGGTCTGGATGCCTTGGCGGACCTTGAAGGACACGGACTCCACATCGGGGTCGGATCCCTCCAGGTAGGTCTGCATGAGCGGCACCAAGCCGCAGGTGACGTGCTGCACATCGATGATCTCGGGTTCCTTGGTCATGTTATTTCCCTATGCAGAAGGTGTCGAAAATGGCGTTGAGAACGTCGTTCGCCGCGATTTCGCCGGTAATGCCGGAGAGCGTGTCGCAGGCGGTTTCCAGCCGTACGCTCAGGAGGTCGTAGGGGACCCCGGCCCCGGCGTCGTCGGCGAGACCGGCCAGTTCGGCGTCAGCCTCGGCCAGCACAGCGGCCTGGCGGGCGTTGGGCGCGAGTTCGTCAGGGTCGGGCTGGCCCGCGCCCCGAAGGATGCGCTCCCGGATGTGCGTGGCCAGGCGGTCGAGCCCCGCGCCGGTCCTGGCCGACACGGCCAGGGTCTCCAGGCCGAGGTCGGTGAGCGCCGCGCCGTTCGCTTCATGAAATTCGTCGAGGTCCGCCTTGTTCAGCACGGCCAGGCCCTTGGCCGGACCCAGGCGTCGGGCGGCGTCCATGGTATCGGCGTCCACGGGCGCGGCGCCGTCGGTCAGGAGCAGAACCAGGTCGGCGCGGTCCATGAGTTCGCGGCCCACTTCGAGCCCGGCGGCCTCCACGGCGTCGTCGGTGGCGCGCATGCCTGCGGTGTCGGCCAGGCGGATGGACAGCCCGTCCAGGTTCAGGGTTTCTTCCAGGTAGTCGCGGGTGGTGCCGGGCTGGTCCGTGACAATGGCCCGGTTGCGGCCGAGCAGCGCGTTCATGAGGCTGGATTTGCCCGCATTGACCCGTCCGGCCAGGACTACGAGGGCTCCCTCGCGCCAAGCGCGGGTGCGGTCCACCGCGCGGAGCAGACCGGCTATTTCGGCGCGCACGGCCTCCACGGTGGAGATCAACGCTTCCGGGGAGAGGCATTCCAGCTCCTCGTCGGGAAAGTCCACGGCTACGGCCAGTTGGGCGCGCAGCGTTTCGAGCTGGGCCCGCAGGGCCGCGATTTTCTGCCCGAGCAACCCGGACAGTTTGACTTGAGCCAAGTGCAGGGCCGCCTTGGTGGGGGCGTGGATCATCTCGGCCACGGCCTCGGCCTGGGACAGGTCCATGCGGCCGTTCATGAAGGCGCGGTAGGTGAATTCGCCGCGTTCGGCCAGCCGTGCGCCCCGATCCAGGGTTTCCTGCAACACCGCCGCGAGCACGGTGCGTCCGCCATGGCAGTTGATTTCGACCACGTCCTCGCCGGTGTAGGAATTCGGGCCGGGCATGCTGGCGCAGAGCACGTCGTCCAGGAGAGCGCCGTGCGCATTGACCACCTGGCCGTGGTGCAGCCGGTAGGGCGCGAAATCGGTGAAGCCCGAGTTTGCGGACCGGAACAGGGTACGGGCGATGGCGCGGGCGCGCGGGCCGCTGATGCGGATGATGCCCACGCCGCCGTCGCCGGGCGGAGTGGCTATGGCCGCAATGGTGTCCTGGGAGTGCCTGGGGTCGAGCATGGAGATTCCTTACAGGAGCTTGGGTGGAATGGCAAAAAGGAAAAGGGCCGCTCATGGAGCGGCCCTTGAATATTCCGTGGCTTTCGGCCTGGCACGGATGCGCCGCAGCCGAGAGGGGCCGTCCTAGTACCGGGCGCGGCCGTTGTTTTTGCGGCTTTTGGGGACGATGAGCACGCGCTTCATGGGACCGTCGCCCTTGGAGCGGGTGAAGACCGTTTCGTTTTCCTGGAGGGCCAGGTGGATGACCCGGCGGTGATAGGAGGAGAGGGGTTTGGTGGACTGGGTCCGGCCCAGGCTGTCGGCCTTTTCGGCCAAGTGCCAGGCAATCTGCCGGAGTTTGTCGTCCTGGCGTTCGCGGTAGTCCCCGGTGTCCACCTGGATGCGCACCGAGCCTTCCATCTTGCGGGAGACCAACCGGTTGACCAGGTACTGGATGGAGGACAGGGTCTGTCCCTCGCGGCCGATGATCAGGCCGGAGTTTTCCTCGTCGTCGATGAAGACCTTGACCCGGTCGGATTCCAGGGTGACCTCCACGGTGGTTTCGCCCACGATGGGGGTCAGGAGTTCGCCCATGACCTCGCGTACGGCGGTTTCCAGCGCAGCAGGGTCAAATTCGGACATATCCGTGCGGGGGCGCTCCTCGCGTTCCTCACGCTGCTCTCGGGGTTCGCGCGCCTTTCTCTCACGTGGCTTGCGCTCGCGGCCCTTTTTCTCGCCTTTGGGCGGACGGGGCTTCTTTTCGCGCGGTTTGCGCTTGGGGGCGTCGTCCGGCTCGGGGGTGACCACGTTGCCGTTGATGTCGTTGAAGACTTCTTCCGGGATGAGGTTGCCGTTGGGCTCGTCGATGGTTTCTTCGACCACGTCGATCTCCCGGATTTCCTCGATCTCCTCGATCTCCTCGAATTCGTCGATATCGTCGAACTCGTCGGGTTCGTCCGCCGGGGCCGGGGCCGGGGTCTTTTCGGCCTTGGGCTTGGCCGGGCGCTTGGGCCGGGACGGCTTGGCCTCGCCGCTGAGGATGTCGGAGGCGTTCACCTGGGCGCGGGGCTGGGCCTGGACCTTGGCCTTCTTCACGCCCATGAGGCCGAAGATGCCGGAGGAGCCTCCGGAGAGGATCTCTATTTCCAGGCGGTCGCGTTGCAGATTGAAGTAATTACACGCGCTTTCGATCGCTTCGTCCAGGTCCTTGCCCTGGAATTCCTTGAAGTCGCTCATTCTCGTATCCTTATCAAGCCGGGGTGATAGCCCCCCGGAGGCGTTAGTCGTTGCTCGCGGCGGCCTTGGCCTTGGATTTCCTGGCGATCATCAACTGCTGCCCGATGGACAGGAGGTTGTTGAACAGCCAGTAGATGACCAGGCCCGAGGGGAACTGCAGGAACATGAAGGTGAAGACCAGCGGCATGAGGAGCATGATCTTCTGCTGCGTGGGATCGCCAGCGCTCGGGGTCATCTTCTGCTGCAGGAACATGGACGCGCCCATGATGATCGGCGAGATGTAGTACGGGTCCTTGGCGGACAGGTCGGCCAGCCAAGGCAGATCGGTGAAGGGCAGGTGCGCGATGAACGGGGCGTGGCGCAGTTCGACGGCGCCGAGGAGGGCCTTGTACAGGCCGAAGAAGACCGGAATCTGCACGATCATGGGCAGGCAGCCGCCCATGGGGTTGACCTTGTACGTCTTGTACAGGGCCATGGTCTCCTGGTTGAGGCGTTGCTTGTCGTCGCCGTACTTCTCGCGCAGCTTGGCGACCATGGGCTGGAGCTTCTTCATCTGTTCCATGGAGCCGTAGCTCTTCTGCGACAGGGGCCAGAAGATGAGCTTGATGATCAAGGTCAGGATGATGATGGCCACGCCGTAGTTGCCGACGAAACCGTAGAAGAAGTTCAGGCCCACCAGCAGGGGCTTGGCCAGGAAGTCGAACCAGCCGAAGTTCACGGCGTCGGCCAGGTCGTTGGGCATGGCGTTCAGCATCTTGCGGTCCGTGGGGCCGACGAAGTAGCTGGTCTTGAGGGTTTTGGCCACGTTGGGCATGAACGTGGCTTCGTCGGTCACGGCCATGCGGAAGATGTCATCCTGCACGCCGCCGGACAGGGAAGCGTTTTCGCTCCTGGGCATGACCGCGAACAGGAAATAGTTGGACTCGATGGCTCCCCACTTGAGGTCGCCCGGAGCCGAGATGCCGTCCTTCTTGAGGTCGTCGCGGTCGGTGATTTCCTTGCGGGTGTCCTTGGTCAGGTAGGCGATCTTGGTCGGGTTGTAGCGGTCGCCCTCTTCGGACATGGACTTGGCCGCGGCGGTGAAGGACACCGCGCCCTCGGCGCCGAGGGCTGTCAGGTTGACTACCGTGGCGGACTCGTCGATGAGGTAGGTGTCCGGGTGGAAGGTCAGAACCCGCTCGATACGATACCCGTCAACCTGGCCGGAGAAGGTCAGGGTCTTGGTGCCGTCGCCTTCGGCAAGATTCAGGTCCGAGCCGGAAAAGGCCCACTCGCCGCGTTTCCAGGTGTGGTATTCCTTGCCGTTCAGGGTCAGGATCAGGCCCAGCGGTCCCTTGGCGAAAGCGTTGGTGCCCACCAGGTCCACGAACGGAGAGTCGTTCTGAATGGTCTCGCGGTATTTCTTGAGGATGAATTTTTCGAGTACGCCGCCCTGTGAATTGAACACGGCAGTGTACAGCGGGGTGTTCACCGTGACGGACACGCCGTCGGTGGGAACGAAATTGGGAACGGGAGCAGCTTGTTCGGCGGCCTCGGCTGCGGTTTGGGGTTTCTGGGTGAGGGCGGCCGTCTTCTGCTCGGCCTCGGCGGCCTTGCGGGCCATTTCCGCTTTTTGTTCCGCCGAGGGACCCGTGAGATATTGCCATCCGAAGAGGACAATAAAGCTCAGGACCAGGGCAATTACAAGACGGATTTGCTCCTTCTTCTCCATGGGGTGAATCTCGCTTTGGTTTTGGAATCGGGCCAAACGGCCGGGACGGGGTCAAATCCCCCGCGGCATAGAGGCTGGCAACGAAGGAGACGCCAAAGCGTAAGAAGGCTCCCCTTGACGGCTCCGTGGCGGATCAGGGCTTCCCTGGCGTACTCGGAGCACGTCGGATAGAACCTGCATGCCGAAGGCAGCAAGGGGGAGATGAGTTTTTGGTAAAACCAAATGAGCGCCAGGAATATGGAGCGCATCATTTCCTCTCTAAGAGGCCGCCGCTTTGGTCCGCAAACGGCTTAAAAGCGGGGTAAACTCTTCTGTGGCGAGGGCGAGGGTCAGCTGCTTGGCCTCAAGGTTCCGCTTCGGAACAACGACGACATCCAGAGGCAAATCAAAATCGAATTGACGCAGCCGGAAATACTCGCGCACCACCCTCTTTATACGGTTGCGCGCCACTGCATGCCCCATCTTTTTACTGACAGTCAGCCCCAGACGGATACCGTCCTCGGGGCTGCTGCGCTTGAGGATGAACAGGATGAAACTTCGGGTGAAATGCTTCTTGCCCTGCTCATAACAAGCTGTGAATTCAGGGCTTCTGAGCAGCCGGCGCTCCTTGTTCCAAGCTAGACGGCTAATCTCTTACGACCTTTGGCGCGGCGGCGGGCAAGCACCTTGCGACCGTTTTTGGTGCGGGAGCGCACCAGAAAACCATGGGTCCTTTTGCGACGGCATTTGCTGGGCTGATACGTGCGTTTCATATCGGTAATCTCCTAAAGAGTGAAATTTTGCTAGAAGTTGCGTTGAACGGAAGCATATAACCGCTGTCCCCGTGACCGTCAAGCGCTATTTTCGACGTCATTCCGGGACGCCGCTTCCGGCCGAGCGGCTTTTCTGCTACAAGCTTTTTCACCGCTTGGCGAGTGAAAAATCGCCTGTTTCTCCAATTGGCACAAGAGACCCTTTTAAGGAATTATATACTGTGAGGTAATATGGACAAGCCCATGGACAACTACTGGAAGCTGAATCTCGCCGATCTCAAGGAACAGCTCGAACACAACGGTTTCGACGTCTTCATGGCCGATTCCCTGGACGGGGCCCGCGATGTCGTGATCAACGAAATCCTGCCCGCCATCAAGCCCGGTACCGTATCCTGGGGCGGGTCCGGCACCTTGGCCGCTTCGGGCCTCTGTGACTACCTGCGCGACAACCCGGAGTACGAGGCCCTGGATACCTGGGACAAGGCCCTGTCCCCCGGTGAGAAATACGAATTGCGCCGCCAGGCCCTGCTGGTGGACTGTTTCTTTACCGGAACCAACGCCGTCACCCGCGAGGGGCATCTGGTCAATCTCGACATGATCGGCAACCGCGTGGGGGCCATCACCTTCGGCCCGCGCCATGTGGTGCTGCTCATTGGCCGCAACAAGCTGGTGCCCGACCTGGAACGGGCCATGGAGCGGATCAAGGAATACGTGGCCCCGGTCAACACCATGCGCCTGGATTCGAAGACCCCGTGCGTTAAGACCGGCTATTGCATGGACTGCTCCTCCCCGGAGCGCATCTGCAACGTCTGGACAATCACCGAGAAGTCCTTCCCCAAGGGCCGCATCAAGATCGTCCTCATCAACGCGGACGTGGGGATTTAGGGCTCCGGCGCCCTGGCGGTGGGCGACGTGCCGATCTTTCGCCCGAACAGGGGGCGGCGTGTCGCGGGAGGGTGTGGAAAACGGTGTTCGTTTCGTGTGCGTAATGGAGCCTGCTGTGGATAAGGTGTGCGCAAGTGTGTTCGTAACCTGTTCTGTATTGGGAACATCGGCTTGGAGGTCTTGGTGATGGGCGGCAGGCATCTTTCCACGGATCGTGGATACCGGCGTATGGTCCGGGCGCGGGAGGGCGAGGTCCGCTTTCAGGTGGCCGTGGAGCAGACCGACCTGCTCGTAGTCGCCGAGTTGGACCTGCGCGACGAGATCGCGGCCTTCGTCTCCAAGGTGCGCGGCGAGATCAAGAACTGGATCATGTTCCATCCCGAGTTCGCCGAGAGCCTGACGCCCGTGGCCGTGCCGGACAGTGCGCCGGGCATCGTCCAGGCCATGGCGGCGGCCGCCGAGGCGTGCGGAGTGGGGCCCATGGCCGCCGTGGCCGGGGCCGTCGCCCAGGCCGTGGGCGAGGCCTTTGCCCCGCGCAGCCCGAACCTCCTGGTCGAGAACGGCGGGGACACCTACCTGTGCTCCACGCGCGAACGGGTGGTGGCGCTGCTGGCCGACCCCGGGTCCGGGGCGTCCGTGGGGTTGCGCATCGCGGCCGATGCCTTTCCCGTGGCCCTGTGCGCCTCCAGCGGGACCATCGGCCATTCTCTGAGCCTCGGGTCCGGCGACTTGGTGGCCGTGCGTTCCGGGGATGCCCGGCTGGCAGACGCCGCGGCCACGGCCCTGGGCAATCTGCTATGTTCGGAGAAGGACATGGATCGGGTCCTGAAGCGGGCCCGCGAACTTGCCCCCCATGGGTTGGACGGGGTTTTTGCCCAGTTCGACGCCAAGGTGGCCGCCTGGGGCGATCTGGAATTGGTGGCCCTGGACTAGGACCGTCCGTCCGGGGTTAGAGCAATTGGCCGTAGATCCACAGATCCGTGAGTTTTCCCCACTTGCGGACCACGCCCAGGCGCAGCCCCTCCTGCCTGAACCCGGTCTTTTCGAGCACCCGGCGGGAGGCCGGGTTCCAGCCGAAACAGGAAGCCGAGAGCTGCTCGACGGCCGTCTCCTCGCGCATGTACCGGACCAGTTCGTTCACGGCCTCGGTAGCCAGTCCCTTGCCCCAATATGCCGGGCCGAACCAATAGCCCACCCTGGCGGTGTGCGCCTCCACGTCGGCGCCCCGGATAGCTCCGCAACTGCCGACCAGCTCCCCGTCGAGGAAGATGGCGAACTGCCACTTGTCCTCGCCCGCGCCGTCCCGGGCCCACAGGACCAGCCGTTCGGCCGCCGCCTTGTCAAAGGGGTGGGGGAAGCGGAACGAAGTGTTCCAGGATATCTCCCGGGTATTCGCTACGGGCGGGATCAAGGGGATGTCCGCCATCCTCCATGGACGCAGCAGGCAGCGCGCGGTGGTGCGTTCGGTTCGTGAAAAATCATTCATTCCGTCGGCTCCCGTTGCCGCATGACGGCGGCGAGCAGTTCCCGTTCGCGGATGCGGAGGACGCGCATGTCGGCCGCGTCCCGGCCAATGGCTACCAGCCCCTGTCCGGCCATGCCGTGGATATAGCCCTCGATGCGGTCCGGGGTGGTCACGAAGGTTTCCGCCAGGGTTTTGACCGTGGCCTCATACTTGAGTTCGAGCGTGCCGCAAGTGGAGAAAAGATCGAGGATGCGCACCACGCCAAGCCCCACGGACGGGACCTTCATGGCCTTGCGCGTGGTGGACTTGAGGCGGCTGACCAGCACGGTGATGATCGAGGCGATGACCTTGGGGGATTCGCGCATGAATTCCTCCAGGTCGTCCCGCGTGACCACGATGACCTTGGAGTCCTCCAGGGCGATGGCCGTGGCCGTGCGCACGCCGTCATCCAGGAACAGGGCCATCTCGCCGAAGATGGAGATGGGCTTGAGGACGGCGAAGACCTTCTTGCGGCCTTCGACGGTCCCGGAGATCTCGATTTTGCCCTCGGTCAGGATGTATGCGGCGTCGCCCTTGCCGCCTTCCTCGAAGACCATGTTGTGCCTGAGCACGTTGCGCATCAGGTAGTTGCCGCGTGAAACCTGCTTCAACTGGATGTTTTGTTGGGTGATCATGGACACGGTGTGGCTGCTCCGTTTTCGCTGAGGATGATCGCCGTCCGGGGCGCGGTTATTGCCTGACCACCGAGTTGCGGCCCGATTGCTTGGCCTTGTACAGGCCCTTGTCGGCCCGTTTGAGCAGGTCGTTGACGGAGTCCTCGGGGTCCATGGCGGCCATTCCGATGGAAACGGTCACGGTCAATGGTCCGGCCTCGGTCGGGATGGGTCGGGATATGGTCATGCTCCGGATGCGTTCGGCCGCTTCCATGGCCTGTTCGGCGTCGGTCTCCACCAGCAGGGCGGCGAATTCCTCCCCCCCCAGGCGGGCGAAGATGTCGCTTTGCCGGAATCCGGCCCGGCAACGCAGGGCGAAGGCGCGCAGGACTTCGTCTCCGACGGCGTGCCCGTGGGAGTCGTTGACCGCCTTGAAGTGGTCGAGGTCGCACATGAGTACGGTCAGGGGGCGGCCGAACCGCTTGGCCCGCGCCAGTTCGTTTTTGGCCCGCTGGAAAAAGGCGTGGCGGTTGTAGGCCCCGGTCAACTGGTCGCGGGTGGCCATGCGTTCGAGCCGGGCCTCCAGCCGCCGTTTCTCGGTGACGTCGTGGATAATGGAGTAGTGCAGTTGGCGGCGTCCCAGGGAGACCGGCCCGGTGAAGACTTCCACGTCACGCCGGGTGCCGTCCTTGAGGGTGTGCACGTGTTTGAAGTAATTGCGCCGTTCCTCGGCCGCCGTCCTCAGCTCTCCATAGATTTCCGCGTCGCTCATGCAGTCCAGTTGGCGAATGGTCATGGAGGTCATTTCTTCGCCGGTGTAGCCGTAGTATCGGCAAGCCGCCGGATTGACGAACTGAATGGACGAGTCCAGGGGGTCGTGCAGGATCATGATCGCCTTGTTCTCCTCGAAGAAGGCGCGGTACAGCTCGTCGCGTTCCGCCATGGCCCGTTCCGCCTCCACCTGGTCCGTTATGTCCTGCATGACGCCGTTGAAGGACCCGTCCGGGGTCAGCCGTCCCGAGAGCTCGGCCCAGATGCGGCTGCCGTCCACCCGGCGCAACTGGAGACGAAAGCGGGATATCGCGCCGTCCCGCTCCAGGGCCGCCCATATCCGTTCCCGGTCCTCGGGATGCACGTAGTGGTTCTGGATACTGGCCGTGTCCACCGGTTCGGTGGGATCGTAGCCCAGGATGTCGGTCACGGTCCGGTTGGCCTCGACGACGGCGCCGTCGGAGTTGATGAGATAGATGCCCACCAGGGCGTTTTCGAAGAGCTGGCGGTAGCGTTTTTCGCTGTCGGCCAGGGCCTCCTCTTTGGCCGCGATGTGCTGGAGCATGGCGTTGTGGGCGTCGATGACTTCGCCGATCTCGTCGTCGCTGTGCCAATCGGCCTGGGCCCAACGGCCGGTGTCCCCGGTGGTGCGGATGGCCTGGAGCAACGCTTCGAGCGGGCGGCTCACGGTCCGGTTGAAGGCGTAGACCGTTCCGGCCAGAGTCACGGCAATGATCAGCGCATAGGAAAGCATCTGCCAGAGGAACTGCTGGCGGAATCGTTTTTCGGCAAAGGTATGGGTGTAGTGGATGCCCAGCCTACCCATGTCCACGCGGCTTCCGTCGGGCATGCGCCGGTAAATGTCCCGCCACAGGGTCCGCAGACCGTCCACCCGGTCGGCCGGGGTGATGCCGTAGGCCAGGAATAGGTTGCCTTTTTCGTCGAGGATTTCGGCCCCGAGCATGGCCTGGTTGCTGGAGATGGTCGCCAGGGCACTGACCATTTCCTCGGTCTGATAGTTCCACAGCAGCCCGGCCAGCACGCGGCTGGTGGCCGTGGCGAAGACGCCGGCATCGGTGTCGATCCTGGACATGGCCTCGCGGCGGGAGAAGTGCCCGACGACAAGCATGAGCAGCAGGGTGCCCACCAGCAGGGGCGGCAGAATGCGCACCAGGAACTTGAAGGTCAGGGACCGGGTGTTGAACGTCCCCGGCGGAGCCGGGGGGGCGTTCCCGTAATGTGTGGGCTGTTTGTCAGGAGGGGCTGCCATGGAGGGCATGCCTTATGTAAGTTTGCTCTCCACACTGTGGAGCTTTTGGCTCATGCCGTCTCGGCGGCCCTTGCGGGCGTCCACCTTGATGGTCATGTACAGCCGGTCCGAATCCTTTTCCAGCTCACGGTAGCAGCCGTCGATCACGTTCATGACCTCGTCCCACTCGCCTTCGATGCTGGTCCCCATGGGGCAGAGGCGATATTTCAGCCCGGACGCCTTGATGACGTTCAGGGCGCGGGAGACGTAGGTGCTCAGACCGGAGCCGCCCTTGTCCAGGGGAAAAATGGAAAGATCAACGATAACGGCCATGGAAAAGCCCTCCCTTGAATGGATGTTTTGTTCCCGGTTATAGCCCGATTGTACCAGGAGAGGAAGAAGGGAATCAATTATAGTTCACGACGCCCGTTTCGTATCGCCGTGGCGGGAGGAAGGGCGTCCACGGCCCCCCGCCGTCCGCCACGGCTGGCCGCTCTGTGATTCTTGTCACGAGTGCTCACCGGTGCCTAGTTTGCCGATTCGCTTGAAAGTTTTTTGAAGTTGCCTATTGATTTTGTTTGTAAAGCGAGATACGACTTTGTTAATTAATTTTTCCGGGGGGTTATAGCACGAACTCGGAAAAAGAATGTTAATCGTGTCACGATTTTGTTAATCGTGGCAAAGAGACGGTTTAGGTCCGAGTTCGGGCGTGTGCCCGACGGTCATGGCGGGAATAACGGTGTTTCCGGCATGGCAGACTCATTCTATTACGGAGGTGTTCTATGAAATTTTCCGTAGGTCATGGCAAGGAAGGAGCCGTGGAACGGCTGGAAAAACGCGGTGTCTCCCGTCGTGATTTCATGAAGTTCTGCGGAACCGTGGCCGCAGTGATGGGCATGGGTCCGGCTTTCGCCCCGAAAGTCGCCGAGGCCCTCACAGCTGACAACAGGCCCGACGTGGTCTGGTTGCACAACGCCGAATGTACCGGATGTTCCGAATCCATCCTGAGGACTGTCGAGCCTTACATCGACGCCCTCATTCTGGACTACATCTCGCTGAACTACCATGAAACCATCATGGCCGCGGCGGGTCACGCCGCCGAGAAGGCCCTGTGGGATACCGTCAATGCCGGCAACTATGTCGCCGTCATCGAAGGCGGTGTTCCCACTGCTCCGGCCGGCACTGCCAACGAGGCCGGTGCTCACGGCAAGGTCGGCGGGCACACCATGCTGGAGACCACCACCAAGGTTGTCACCGGCGCCGCCGCCACCATCACGTACGGCACCTGTGCCTCCTACGGCGGCGTGCAGAAAGCCGCTCCGAACCCCACCGCCGCCAAGGGCGTCGGCGAACTGTTCCCGGGCAAGGCCATCATCAACGTGCCTGGCTGCCCGCCGAACCCGTTCTCCCTGGTCGGCACCATCGTGCACTTCCTCACCAAGGGTATTCCCGAACTCGACGCAGTCGGCCGTCCGATCCCCTTCTACGGCGAGACCGTGCATGACAACTGCCCGAGGCAGGAGCATTTCGACATGGACGAATTCGCGCCTTCCTTCGGTTCCGAAGAAGCCCGCAAGGGCTGGTGTCTGCGCAAGCTCGGTTGTCGTGGTCCCGAGACCTTCAACAACTGCCCCACGGTCAAGTTCAACCAGTACAACTGGCCTGTCCAGTCCGGCCACCCCTGCATCGGCTGCTCGCAGCCCGATTTCTGGGACGGTGCCGACTGGGATGGCGAGACCTACTTCTACGCCGACCTGAGCCAGCTCTAGTCGATGTGGAAATGGTTTCGTTCAACAAACGCAGACTGAATCAGAATTCTTAAGGAGGATACAATATGTCTGGTTGCTCCCCTAAAGCCGCCCCGATGGCGCACGGGAAACACGATGTCGTAGTTGATCCGGTCACCAGGATCGAGGGTCACCTGCGCATCGAGGCCGTGGTCGAAGATGGCAAAATCGTTGATGTCCGCAGCAGCTCCCAGCTGTTCCGCGGTCTGGAGATCATCCTGAAAGGCCGTGATCCCCGCGATGCCCAGCACTTCACCCAGCGCTCCTGCGGCGTCTGCACTTACGTGCATGCTCTGGCTTCCATCCGTTGCGTCGACAATGCCGTCGGCGTGGACAAGGAACTGCCCCACAACGCCACCATCATCCGCAACCTGGTGATGGCCGCGCAGTTCATGCACGACCACATCGTGCATTTCTATCACCTGCACGCCCTGGACTTCGTCGACGTCACCGGCTGTCTGTCCGCCGATGTCAACAAGACCGCTGAAATCGCCGCCGCCGTCGCCAAGACCGTGCGCCCTGATCCCAAGATCGTCTCCTCCAAGGAAGACCTTCAGAAGACCAAGGACACCGTCAAGGGCATCGTCGATTCCGGCCGCCTGGGCATTTTCACCAACGCCTACTTCCTCGGCGGCCACCCGGCCTACGTCCTGCCGCCCGAGGTCAACCTGCTGGCCACCAACCACTACCTGAACGCCCTGCACCTGCAGGTCAAGGCCGCTCGCGCCATGGCGGTGTTCGGTGCCAAAAACCCGCACACCCAGTTTACCGTCATGGGTGGCGTGACCTGTTACGAAGGTCTGACCGACAAGTACATCAATGACTTCCTGGCTCTGTACGCGGACATCAAGGACTTCATCCTCGACTGCTACATCCCGGACCTCATCGCCGTTGCCAGCTACTACAAGGATTGGGCCTCCATCGGCGGCACCACCAACTTCATGAGCTTCGGCGAATATCCGGCTCAGGGCGGCGAGGCCGACCTGAACTCCCGGTACGTCAAGCCCGGCGTCATCTTCGACCGCAAGATCACCGACGTGCAGGCCTTCGACCCGACCAAGATCGAAGAGCACGTCAAACACTCCTGGTACAAGGATGATTCTCCGAAGCATCCCTACGCCGGCGTGACCGATCCCATGTACACCAGCCTGGACGACAAGGCGAAGTACTCCTGGATGAAGGCGCCCCGCTACGACGGCAAACCCACCGAGGTCGGCCCGCTGGCCACCTGCCTGGTCAACTACGGCCTGGGTCATCCCGAGTTCGTCAAGTACGTCAACTTCGTGCTCGGCAAACTGGAAGTCGGCCCCGAGGCCCTGTTCTCCACCCTGGGCCGCACCGGCGCCCGTGGTATCGAGTGCCTGATCACCTGCCTGAAGACCGAAGACATGGTCAACGATCTGAAGGAAAACATCGCCAAGGGCAACCTCGACATCTGCAAGGATTGGGACATGCCCTCCGAGGCGCAGGGTGTTGGTTTCGTCAACGCTCCCCGCGGCGCCCTGAGCCACTGGATGAGCATCAAGGGCGGCAAGATCGACAACTTCCAGCTCGTGGTCCCGTCCACCTGGAACCTCGGTCCCCGCTGCGACAACAACCTGCCCGGCCCCACTGAAGAGGCCCTGCTGGACAACACCCCGATCGCCGATCCGGAACGCCCGGTCGAGATCCTGCGCACCGTCCACTCCTATGACCCCTGCATCGCCTGTGGCGTGCACGTCATCGACAACAAGACCGGTAACGTCAAGAAGTTCCGCGTCCTGTAGAGTGCATAGGCGCAACCGCGCAAAAGAACAGGGGGTCGGCTTATGCCGGCCCCCTTTTTTGGGGCCGGCATCGGCGGCGGTTGATCGTGGCCCATCCGCATAGTTCTCGCGGGGGCTTCGATCTGCCCCCAGGCGGACTATGTTGCGGTCAAATCCCTTCTCGAAAATGCACGGCTGATCCACTTCGCGAAGCCTTTATTCGCGCGTACACGGGAAGGGTGCGCGGGATGGGCTACTTGAACGGTTCGGTCTGGCCCGATCAAGCGCGATGCCCACGGCCGTCGCATGGTGGCGGACCGCGGTGTTCTCGCGTGTGGGAGAGGCCATTTCGCGGGACGTCGGGCTCTCGGCGGTCGGTCGGGTTTGACCTTCATGAGGTTGGTGGGCTACGAAGTTGGGTATGCGGGAAAAGGAAAGATCGAGTGCCTGGGAGCGCGGGGCGCGGTATGTGCGGGCCGCGCCGTGGCCGTATTTGACCGGGACCGGAGCGCTGTTGCTCGCCTTCGGATTGAAGGGGGTGGGCGTGGCTCACTGGTCGGCCGGGAATGTGGTGGTCGGGCTCGCCTTCGGGTGGTGGGGCGCATGCTGGCTGGCGGTCGCCTTCTTTGCCCTGGCCGACGGCGTGTCGCGGCATCGCGAGTACCGACGGATCAAGGCCATGCTTCTCCGGTACGGGTTCAACGAACGCATCCTGAAGCCCCTGGCCCGGTCGCGTTGCCAGCGCGACGCCGCCCTGCACGCGGCCCGGGAGACCGGGCACCTGGACCGAGCCCGCATCTATTTCCACGGACGGGGCTACCGCTGGTACCACATCCTGCCCGATCTCGTGGTCCGCAACCCGCTGGCCTTTGCCAGTCCGGCGTTCTTGCGCACCTCGTTCCTGCCAGGCAAGAAACAGCGCGCCTGAACAGGCGCATGGGAAGCATCATGGGATATGTCTATCTGGCTCTTGCCATAGTCTGCGAAGTCATCGGCACAACGGCGCTCCAGGTGAGCGACGGGTTCACCCGCATCGGCCCGAGTCTGCTGGTGGTGGCCGGGTACGGGCTGGCCTTCTTTCTATTCGCCCTGGTTCTCAGGACCATTCCCATGGGCGTGGCTTACGCCATCTGGGCGGGCCTGGGCATCGTGCTCATCGGCCTGGTCGGGGTGGTCGTCTACAAGCAGTCCCTGGACCTTCCGGCTTTGCTTGGCATGGGCCTCATTGTGGCCGGGGTGGCGGTCATCAATCTTTTTTCAAAGACCGTGGCCCACTGAGCCCTGTCGTCCGGCGATGAAAAAGGCCCGGAGCGCAACGCGTTCCGGGCCTTTTGGTGTCTTGGCGGAATGCCTAGAGCATTTCGTGCTGATAATTCTCGCCGCCCAGAAGGTCCACCATGTCGCGCAGGATCTTGAGGGTCTCCTGGGCTTCCTTGGGGTCGAGCTTGCGCAGGGCGAAACCTGCATGGATGATGATGTAGTCACCCAGCGCCACTTCCTCGTCCATGAGCATGATGGACGCCTGGACCGTGGTGTCGCCTTCGCCCACCTTGCAGGTGGCGACGCCGTCACTGATTTCAAGAATTTCTGCTGGTATCGCGAGGCACATAGATCTTCTCCATTGCGGGGTTCTTGTCCGTCCGAAGGGTATGGGAGCCGCCCGCGGCCTCCACTTCCTTGAGCACCAGGGCTTCCATCTGCGGCAGCCGGGCTTCGAGCTCGGGGGACAGGGCGGCGGACATGTCGTGGTAGTTGACCGGTTCGATGCCGAACAGGACCACTTGATCCGGCACGCTGCCGATGATGCTACACTGCGCCAGCGTGTCGAGCAAGTCGGTCTGGTGCAGGGAGTTCTTGAAGGCGCAGGCTTTGTTCAGGTCCTCGCCCAGCAGGCGGAATATTTCTCCCGGCTCGCCGTCGTTGAGCACGATGTCCACGATGATCAGGTAGTCCGACTCCATGATCGGCCCCATGAGCTTGAGCCCCAGGGTGCCGCCGTCGAGCACGGTCACGTTGTCGGAAAATTCGTATTTTTGCTCCAGATCTTCGGCCACCCGAACGCCGAATCCCTCGTCGGTGAACAGGATGTTGCCGACGCCCAGAATGAGAATGCGTGTATCTTTTTCAGGCATGACTTTCACTTAGTAGAGAGCCAAGGTTTTCGCAAGGTCTAAAACGAAAATCCGTGTCCGAAATCGGGCCGGGGAGCGGCTCCCGGCCCGATAAACGTGGTCCTAGATGACGGCCTCAATGAGCCGGGGGCCCTTGGCGCTCAGGGCTGAGCGCAGGGCGTCGGCGAATCCCCGGGTGGTCTCGGCGCGCACGGCCTGGACGCCCATGCCTTCGGCCAGGCGGACCCAGTCGAGGGACGGATCGTGCAGATCGAGCAGGGACAGGGCCTTGTCGCCCTTGGACGCGGCCCTGACCAGCTTGAGCTCCTGGTTGAGGACCGCATAGGAGCGGTTGGCGTAGAGCACGGTGACCACGTCCAGATTTTCGCGGGCCTGGGTCCACAAGGACTGCACGGTGTACATGGCGCTGCCGTCGCCTTCCAGGCAGACCACCTTGCGGTCGGGCGCGGCCACGGCGGCCCCGGTGCTGAGCGGCAGGATGCCGCCGATGGAGCCGCCGGTCAGGGCCAGATAGTCGTGGGGCGCGGCCTGGGCGAGCAGGTTTGCATAAGGTAGGGTCGAGGTGATGCCCTCATCGGTGACAATGGCGTTCTCGGGCAACAGGGCGGCCACGATGCGCAGGGCGGCCTCGGCGGTCAACGGACCATCGCCGGGCAGGGCGGGCGGGGCGAGCGGGACCATGGGGCAATCGGGCGAGGCGTTTACGGCCTCGGCCAGGTGGATGAGGGCGGCGTTGCCGTCCTGGCTCGCGTGGGCCAGGGTCAGGATGGCGCAATGGGGCGGGGTCAGCCAGCTCTCCTGGCCGGGATAGGCGAAGAAGGAGACCGGCGGTTCGGCCCCGACCAGCAGGAGCTGCTCGAATTCGTCGAGCCGGGCCAGGACGTCCTTGCCCCGGTAGGGCAGCCGTTCCACCACGGGCGCGCCCGCGCCGGAGCGCATGCGCGGGGTGAACGTGTCGCAGAACAACGTGGCCCCGGTCTTGGCCGCGACGCACCCGGCCGCATTGAGGCCATCGCCCCAGAGCACGGCCCCGCGCAGGAGAATGGCGGTTTTTTTGCCGTTGGTCAGCGCTTTGGCGGCCGCGTCCATGGCGTCCGGGTACACGGGGGCGGGGCCGGGCGCATCCAGGCCGGGCGCGGGGCGTTCGGCCGGAAGCCAGGCCGTGTCCGCGGGCAGGATCAGCGTGGCCACCTGGCCCGGGGCGACGCGCGCTGCGCGGACCGCTTCGGCGGCGTCCATGGCCACGGTGCGGGGGCTGCGCGGGCGGCGGACCCAGTGGGAGATGGCCTCGGCAAAGCCGACCACGTTGGAGGTCAGGGGCGCGTCGTAGCGCTCATGATAGGTGGCGTGATCGCCGACGATGTTGACCACCGGGGATTGGCCCTTGCGGGCATTGTGCAGGTTGGCCATGCCGTTGGCAAAGCCTGGGCCGAGGTGGAGCAAGGTGCAGGCGGGCTTGCCGGTCATGCGCGCATAGCCGTCGGCCGCGCCCGTGGCCACGCCTTCGAACAGGCAGAGGACCGGCCGCATGCCCGGGATGCGGTCCAGGGCGGAGACGAAATGCATCTCCGAGGTGCCGGGATTGGCGAAGCAGACCTCCACGCCGCTGTTGACCAATGTGGCGACCAGGCTGTCCGCGCCGTTGCATTCGCTGCACTGGCCGGTTTGGGTGATCTCAGGGGTATTTTGAGACATGATTCGACTCCTTTTTTGCAGGGTCTGGTGGAGAGACGGTCCCGGCCGGAGGCGAAAACGGAAATCCGGAGGGGCGACGGTGTCCCGAAAGGGGGGGGACAATCGTCTGCGAGCGTCGGCCCGGCGGGAACCGGGCTGTGCGGGACCGGCCGGGAAAACAGTTCCCGCCATTGCCGAGGGTAGCCAAGAGGGGGGTGGGGGTCAAGCCGTGGAGCGGCGATTCGTTGGACACAAAGCAGAACGGCGGGCCGCGACGATTGGTCGCGGCCCGCCGGGAAGGTTCGGGAAAGCGGCAGGTTAGAGGTTGGCCAGCAGGAGCTCGCCGAATTCCTTGCAGCCCACTTGGGTGGCTCCGCTGATCTGGGCGGCCAGGTCCACGGTGACCTTCTTGGCGGCCAGGGTCTTCTCCACCGAGGCGTGGATGAGCGCGGCGGCCTCATGCCAGCCGATGTGCTCCAGGAGCATGGCCCCGGACAGGATCAGGGAGCCGGGGTTGGCCATGTCCTTGCCCGCGATGGTCGGGGCGGTGCCGTGGGTTGGTTCGAAGAAGGCGAGCTTGTCGCCCATGTTCACGCCGGGGGCCAGGCCCAGCCCGCCCACCTGCGCGGCCAGGGCGTCGGAAATGTAGTCGCCGTTCAGGTTGGTGGTGGCGATGACCGAGTATTGCTCGGGGTACATGAGCACGTTTTGGAACATGGCATCGGCGATGCGGTCCTTGATGATCACGCCCTCGCCGTCCGCGCCCTCGCGCACGACGCGGCCCTTGTACTCCTCGTCGGCCAGCTCATAGCCCCAGGCGCGGAAGCCGCCCTCTGTGGTCTTCATGATGTTGCCCTTGTGGACCAGGGTCACGGACGGTCTGCCCTCGGCTATGGCGAAGTCCAGGGCCTTTTTGATCAGCCGCTTGGAGCCCGCCGGGGTGATGGGCTTGATGCCCACGCCCGCGGTGACGTCGATCTTGGCGCCCAGTTCGTCCACGAGAAAGGCGATCAATTTTCTGGCCTCCGGGGAGCCTGACTGGTATTCAATACCGGCGTACACGTCCTCGGTGTTTTCGCGGAATACGACCATGTCCACCAGGTCGGGCCGCTTGACCGGGGATTCGATTCCCTTGAAATATTTGATGGGGCGGATGCAGGCGTAGAGGTCGAAGACCTGACGCATGGTCACGTTCAGGCTGCGGTACCCCTTGCCCACGGGCGTATTCAGGGGGCCCTTCATGGCCAGGTCGGCTTTGGCCAGAGCGTCCATGGTCGCCTGGGGCAGGTATTCGCCGGTCTCGGCAAACCCCTTTTCTCCGGCCAGCAGTTCCCGCCAATCGAGTTGATTGGCTCCGCCATAAGCGATCTCCACGGCCTTGTTCAGGACGGGACGGCCTGCGGCCCAGACCTCGGCGCCGATGCCGTCGCCTTCGATGTAGTAGACAGTTCTAGTAGCCACTGGATCCTCCTGGGCAATGTGGTCGGGTGATTGCGAAATAAAGAAACGGACTATGACGTTTATTCGGCCGGATTGCAAGCGGCCTGGCCGGAGCCGTCGCGGAACGGGGCGGGCTTCGGCCTTGAAAATGATAAAATAACGGACAATTGGAGATAGCGTGCAGGCTAAATTGGAGATGGTCAAGGCCTTGTTGAGCGGCGGCGGGCGAGTGGTCGTCCTGACCGGCGCGGGCGTGTCCGCCGAAAGCGGGGTGCCCACCTTTCGGGGGCGCGACGGACTGTGGAAGCATCATCGGGCCGAGGATCTGGCCCGGCCGGACGCCTTTGCCGCCCACCCGGAACTGGTCTGGGAATTCTACAACTGGCGGCGCAGTCTGGTGAGCGGTTGCCACCCCAACGCGGCGCACCTGGCGCTGGCGGCCATGGAGCGGCAAATACCGAATTTTCTTCTGATCACCCAGAACGTGGACGGTCTGCATACCCGGGCGGGCAGCCACAAACTCCTTGAGATGCACGGTTCGCTGTGGCGGGTGCGCTGCACGGTCTGCACCCACGCCCGCGAGGATTTCAGCGATCTGCCGGACCTGCCGGACTGCCCGGTCTGCGGGCATCTGCTGCGGCCAGGCGTGGTCTGGTTCGGCGAACCGCTCACTCCGGGCGTGCTCCGGCTGGCCATTGAGGCGGTCGGCAAGGCGGACGTGTTTCTGTCCGTGGGCACGTCGAACCTGGTCCAGCCCGCCGCGTCCTTCTATCAACTGGCCAAGGACCACGGGGCCGTGACCGTAGAAATCAACCCCGCGCCGACCCCGAACACCGGGTTCATGGACTTCGCCCTGCACGGCCCTGCCGGGGAGATCCTGCCCGAACTGGCCGCCGGGCTGGGGGAGTGACGCGGTGTTCAGCGATATTCTGTACGAAACGTTGGCTCCCGAGCGGGAGTCCGAGGCCCGGCGATTGGTCCGGGATGTGTTCGCGGACTTCGTGGGTCCCGATTTTTCAACGCAGGGCCGCATCGCCTTCGAGTCCTTCCTGAGCGGGCATGCCTTCTCCCGCAGACCCGGCCGGGGGGTTGCGCTTGCGGCTCGACGGGGCGACGTCCTGGTGGGCGTCATCGAGGTGGTGGACGGCGGACACGTGGCTTTGTTTTTCGTTTCGGGCCCTTGCCGGGGGAAGGGCGTGGGGAAGGCTCTCATGCGGATGGCCGTGGGACGTTGCCGCGCGGAAAACCCGGACCTGACCGAACTGACGGTCAACGCCTCGCCGGGATCGGTGGGCGGCTATGCCAGGATGGGATTCGTTGCCGTGGCTCCCGAGCGGGAATCCGACGGCATCCGGTTCGTTCCCATGGTGTTACGCCTCACCGAGCCGGGTTCGAAGGCGGGCTGAGACGCGGATCGGGGCCCCGGACCGCAAAGGCGCGCCTCGGGATTTCGTGTTTCCTTGCCACGCGCCCGTGCCCCTGGTAATCATGAGCCCCAATTCATTGAAGTAGGAGACCAATCATGTCGATAATATGGAAGAGAGTCTGTTGCGTGGCCCTGGTTCTGGCCGCTTTGGCGGGCCTTGGCGCGTGCGGAGGAACCCACGAGGTCCCGACCATGAACGAGGACGCCATCCGTCAGGCCCTGGTCGGCAAGACCTGGACCCTGCGCAAGATCGTGGCCCGGAGCTATTCCGACGATCCCGCGCGGACCCTGAAATTCAACGCCGACGGTACGGTGGAGGGCTTCGGCGGATGCAATGCCTTCACGGGCACGTACACCCTGTCCGGCGACACCATTGATTTTGGCCCTCTGGCTTCCTCGCACAAGTCGTGCGGGCCGGGGCTGGACGAGCAGGAATATACCTACCTGACCTATCTGGGCCGGGCGGTTCGTCTCGAGATCGAGAGCGAGGGCTCGGAACTTATCCTGCTGACGGAGAATCAGAGCGAGATTCATTTCACTTCCGGGGAATCCTCCGGGTTTTTCTGGTAGGTTCGGCGCGTTCCGAACGCTTTTGCCGCCGCCGATCGCCCGCAAGGGGCGGTCGGCGGTTTTCGTTTGGTGCCGTCGCGTCGAAGCCGGGTTCCGTTCCGCGACGCCACTTGCGCCCGGACGGCTACCGCCGCAGCGATTCCTTCAACCGCATGATCCGTTCGAAGGATGCCCGAATGCGCGCTTCGGGGATGGTCCCATCGTTGACCATGCCCCGGATGAGAGTGTGGACTTTTTCCACGATGTTTTCGTCGTAGGCGAGATTGTTGCCGAAAAGGAGGATGTCCGCGCCCGCCTGGATGGCCCGGCGCACGGCCTCCCGGCGGCCGTACTCGTCGGCGATGGCCCCCATGTCCATATCGTCGGTGATGATCACGCCGCCGAAGCCGAGCTGCTCGCGCAGTAGGCCGGTGATGACTTTTCCCGACAAGGTGGCGGGGTACTTGGGGTCCAGGTGCGCGTTGAAGATGTGGGCGGTCATGATCATGTCGGCCTTGCCGCTCCTGATCAGCTCCCGGTAGGGAATGAGCTCGGTCTCGGACCAGGTGGTGGTCACGTCGGTCAGCCCCTTGTGCGAATCGCTGCCGGCGGATCCGTGGCCCGGGAAATGTTTGAGGCAGGAGAGCACGCCCGCGCGGTGGAGCGCATCCATGAAGATGGCGGCGCAGCGGGCCACCTGTTCGGGATCGCTGGAAAAGCTGCGTCCGATTTTGCCGATGGCCGGACTGTCCGGGTTGATGTTCACATCCACCACCGGCGCGAAGTCGAGGTTGAAGCCCACGGAGGCGAGGGTGGCCCCGACCGTGCCGCCCGCCCGGCGCACCCCGGCCTCGTCCCCGGCGCAGATGTCCGCCGCCGACGGCGTCTCGCGGAACCCGTACCGGGCCTTGAGCCGCTGGACCTTGCCGCCCTCCTGGTCCACGGCCAGGAACAGCGGGATGTCGGCGGCGGCCTTGAGGTCCCGGAGGAGGGTGCGGACCTGCTCCGCCGATCGGATGTTGCGCTGCCCGCTGCCCCAAAGCATGTCGTAGTCGAACAGGATGACTCCGCCCAGATGGCGTTCGCGGATGTCGCGGATGACGGTCGAATCCTGGTTCACGGAAAAGCCTCGGAATCCGGCCAGGATCATCTGGCCGATCATGGTGTCCAGATCGGCGGCGGAGGCCGGTGCGGGGAGCAGACAGAGGGCCAGCAGGAACAGGGCGGCGATACGGATGCGCATGGCGGGACTCGTCGGGCTGAAAGGTTGCGGAGCCGGGTCAGCATAGGGCGGGTGGTCCCGGGAGGCAAGGGGGAAACCTGTTTGCTCCGGACTGCAATTCCTATATATTGGGGCATGCCCGTTCACACGCCTCGTCCCGGATTTTTCCGCCGCGTTTTGCGCCATGCCTGGGGCGACCTCGTTCCTCTGGTGCGCGGCGAGGGTGCCGCTCCCCTGTCCCATCGGGAGGCCCAGTTGTGGGGGCTGGTCCTGGCTTCGCGCCACGTGCCCCACCGGTTGCGGCGGCTGTCCGCCGAGCAGGGCGGGGGCTACGCGGTCATGGTCCAAGAGTGGTATGCGGACCGGGCCGGGGAAGAAATCGAGCTCTATTTCGAGGAGAACCGGCCGGAGCCGGCCAAGGCGGCGTTGCCCGATCTGCGCCCCGTGGGCGGGCTGGAGCCGACCCTCTTCGGGCTGGCCCTGCTTGTCCTTTTCTATTGGACGTATTCGCGGACCTATCCCTCCCTCGGCCTCTATCCCGATCTTTGGGTTCGGCTGGGCAGTGCCGACGCCGGGGCCATTCTGTCCGGCCAGTGGTGGCGGCTGTGCACGGCCCTGACCCTGCATGCGGACGGCCCGCATGTCGCCGGAAACGCGGCCATCGGCGGGGTCTTCATCTGGCTGGTCGCGAGGCGCCTCGGCTCGGGCGCGGCGTGGTTGCTGACCATGGTCGCCGGGGTGCTCGGCAACCTGTTCAACTCTCTGGTTTTGGGCGTGCATCACGACGCCATCGGCTTTTCCACGGCTACCTTCGGCGCGGCCGGGGTGCTGGCCGGTATCGCCCCGTTCGGCGTGGGGGGCGGGCTGCATGGGATGGGCAAAGGCCCGTGGTTCGTGCGGTTCCGGCGATTTACCCGGACAGCGGTCGTTCCGTTCGGCGCGGGGCTCGGGCTGCTGGCCATGCTCGGGGCGGGAGACGGGAAGGGCAATATTGATCTGGGCGCGCACATCTTCGGTTTTGCTTCGGGGTTGGGCCTGGGCGCGCTCACCGGGCTGGCGGCCACCCGTTCCGGTCTGCCCGGCGGGCGAACGGACTTCCGGTTGTACGTCGCTGCGTTGGCCCTGCCCTGTGCCGCCTGGGCCTGGGCCTGGCTGGCATGATTTCAATGCTTGTGCTACGTTGCCTTGATCGGTATGGATGTCCCCCCAACCCGTTTTCATCAGGAGTTTCACGTGGCCGAGCCCGTTGTTGACATACAGGGTCTATACTACGCGCCGGGTGGCCTGCCCGTGCTGGAAGACGTCAATCTGCGCATTGAGCAGGGCGATTACCTGGCCGTGCTCGGTCCCAACGGCGGGGGCAAGTCCACCCTGCTCAAGCTCATGCTCGGCCTGATCCAGCCCGACCAGGGCTCCATCCGCGTGTTCGGGCTGCCCCCGGGCGAGGCCGGGGGGCGCATCGGCTATCTGCCCCAGCACACCGTGGTCGGCGGTTCATTCCCC
Source organism: Desulfovibrio sp. Huiquan2017 (assembly GCF_017351175.1). NCBI lineage: Bacteria > Pseudomonadati > Thermodesulfobacteriota > Desulfovibrionia > Desulfovibrionales > Desulfovibrionaceae > Desulfovibrio > Desulfovibrio sp. Huiquan2017. Next base: position 132,233 of record NZ_JAFMPN010000012.1, read on the forward strand.
ATCACCGTGCTCGAAGCGGTCTGCATGGGCACGGTTCGGCCCGGATTCCGGGGCATGGCCGGGCGGCACTCCAAAAGCGACCATGAAAAGGCCCGTCGGGCCCTGGAGCGGGTGGACATGCTCGACTTTGCGGGACGCGGCCTGGCCCGGCTGTCCGGCGGCCAGAAGCAGCGCGTGTTCATCGCCCGCGCCCTGGTGGACGCCCCGGAACTGCTTTTGCTTGACGAGCCCACGGCCAGCGTGGATTCGTCCAGCCGCATGGCCCTGTATTCCCTGCTTAACGAATTAAATCGGGATATGACCGTGATCATGGTCAGCCACGACGTTTCCTTCCTGGCCTCGGGGGTCAAATCCGTGGCCTGCGTCAACCGCACGCTGCATTTCCACGGGGCCCCGGAGATCACCGACGATATGTTCGCCACGGTCTACGGCGGGGCCGGGGACCAGTGCTGCCCCGTGGAACTGGTCACCCACGGCCTTGTGCCGCACCGGGTGCTCGCTCCGCACGAGGGCGCGCAGGACGGCCCCGCGCCCTACAAGGGAGGGAAGGCATGATGGACGTCCTCGGCTACGATTTCATGCAGAATGCCCTGGCCGCCGGACTGCTGGCCAGCCTTCTTTGCGGGATCATCGGCACCTTGGTGGTGGTCAACCGCATCGTCTTCATCTCCGGCGGCATCGCCCACGCCTCCTACGGCGGAGTGGGGCTGGCCTTTCTCCTCGGTCTGCCGGTCCTGCCCGTGACCGCGGCTTTCACCGTGTGCATGGCCCTGATCATGGCCATGGTCACCCTGCACGCCCGGGAACGCGTGGACACGGTCATCGGCGTCATATGGGCTTCGGGCATGGCGCTCGGCATTATCCTTCTGGACTTCACCCCCGGCTACAATGTGGATTTGATGAGCTATCTGTTCGGTTCCATCCTGGCCGTGCCGCGTTCCGACATCTGGCTGATGGCCTGCATGGCCGTCGTGGTTTCCGTGCTGGTCCTGGTCTTCTACCGGGGGTTCACGGTCATGAGCTTCGACGAGGAGTTCGCCCGGTCGCGCGGCGTGCCCGTCAGCTTTCTGTACCTTTTGCTCATCGTCATGGTCGGCCTGTGCGTGGTCATGATCATCCGCGTGGTCGGCCTTATCCTGGTCATCGCGCTGTTGACCATCCCGCCTTTCATCGCCGAACGGTGGACCGGCTCGCTGCACGTCATGATGATCGCGTCCACCGTATTGTCCGCCATGTTCACCGTCATCGGGCTCATGCTTTCCTACGCGCTGGACCTGACCTCGGGGGCGTCCATCATCGCGGTGGCCGCCATCGGCTTTTTCATTTCCCTGCTCATTCCGCAGAGAACAGCCTAGGACGTAAGGGGGCGCTTTTTCCCATGGAACGGCTTTTGCTTATTACCCGCAACGGGTGTATGTTTTTTCCACATCAACGGCTTGGCGCATGACCATGGATTATAAGGAACAGCTCGAACAGGAAGGGTACGCCCGATACCGGGGCGCAGTGGACGCCTCGGTGTATGAATATTTCAACTGCGACTGCTCGTGGAAGGCCCGGTGGTACCTGAAAAAGGGCCACTACCGCTGCTGTGGCTGCAAGGAGCGGTGCGAAACACGCGATCCCGAAGGGTTCCAACTCTTCCTCGACCTGGGATAAGCAAGGAAGGACAATGCGACGCATTCTCATCGCCCTGAGCCTGGTCCTGGCCCTGGCCTCCGTATCCGGTCCGGCCCGTGCCTCGGATTTCATGGATATGGATATCTGTCTGGGCAAGCAGGTCCTGGGACGCATCCTGTGCAAGGACCCTCAGGAGATCAACTATGTGGCCAAGGTCAAGGACAACATCTATCTCTTCTCCGTGTTCTACGCCAAGCAGGAAGCCCGGTTCGTGGTCGGCATCTCCAACAACAAGATCCGCGTCCAGGGCAAGGAATTTCTCAAGCTCACCCGGACCATCCCTTACGATTTCGACAAGGCCAGCAAGTGCGGCGTGGTCGAATATTCCTCCTCGGAGTGCACCCGGACCGACCCCATCGTCTGCTGCTCCGAAAAGACCGACGAAGATGTCAAGGAGGAGAAGTTCTGGGATCGTCCTATCCCCGACCTGCTTGAGGAGGACCTGAAAAAAGCCCTCGAAGTCCTGCCGCCCGAAGGCGGGCAGCCTGTTCAGGGCCAGCCGCAGAAAGGCCAGGACGCCTCTCCGGCCAAATAACGCCGATCGAATCGCCATCCCTGGCCCCCGACGCAATGCGGGGGCCTTCTTTTCACGAATGCCGGGAAGTCCCCGCCGTTCGGGCTTGCCTGACGCGGGGGGTGGTGATAGAGGGCTGGGTATGACGTATCTCAAGGAATTCAAGGGTGCTGTGTCCCGCTCGAAAAAGCTGGGGCTGGGGGAGGCGACGGTCGTCGAAACGGCCGTCGCCCTGGATCAGGCCGTGTTGAACGCCGTCGAGGCGACCGGGCACATCCCGTTCAGGCAGCGGGCGGTGCAGGGGCTGAACGTGAACTTCGGCATGTTCCACGTGCTGGCCAAGAAATTCCATATCCCGGGCGGCGTGCTGACCATGGGCAATGTGGCGGTGAATGGGGAGATGCGTTTCCCGGTCACGCCCGCGCATTTTCGGAAAATGGTCGAGAACGAATCGGGCGAAGACGCCCTGGGCACGTACCATCTGTGGACGACCTTGCCCGGCGGGATCATCCTGGATCACGTGTTGCCCTCGATCCTGGCCGGAGAGGGCGTTCTCAAGGTGGACGAGGCCGTGCCTTCCGAACGGTACCTGTACGGCCCGGCCGACGTCCTGCCCCACGGGATTACCTATCATCCCATGGTCACCGGGTTGGAGTTCCTCATAGCTTCGGGCACCGTGGACCGCGAGGCCATGGAGTATCTCATGGGCGAGAAATTCCCCAAGCAATACGCCGGCTGATCCGGTCGATCAATTCATCAGATTCCTGAGCCAGACCTGGAAGGCCGGTTCGACTTCGTCCCGGATGCGCACCAGATCCGGGCGGCCTCGGACCAGCAGGACAGGAATGACCGTGCCCGGCCGGTATCGCCGCCATAGGTTGTCCGGCAGCCGGGCCTGGGCGCGGCGGGCCAGCCCGTCCCGATCCACGTAGGTGTAGTCGATGACCACCCGGGCGTGAGGATGCTCCGCGCTTTCGTCCGTGCGCAGGCGCAGTACCAGGCCGGAGGAGGGCTCTTCGCCATACAGTCGGGCGCGTTCGGCCCGCAGGACGTCGTAGGGAATGGCGGCCAGTCCCCAGATGATGAGCGAAACGGCCGCAACTCCGAAGAGGATGCGGATCAGCCGTTGCGTTTGCGTGCGTTTGGGGGTGGCGCCGGACAAGTAGACCATATTGCAGACAATACATCCGCCCCCCGCGTCGCGCAAGGGGGGCGAAAAAACGTCCCCATGTTCGGGCCGCGCTTGCCATTCCCCGATGGCCGGGGTAACAATACGCAGAGGCGGCCGGCTGCTGCCGCTTTGAGGGAATCAATATATATGCCAAATGATATCAGGCAATTGGAAGAAAGCATCCTGCGCATGACTGCTGTAGTTCGTGCCAAGCAGGCCGCCCTGACCGCCCAGAGCTTCGGCGAGGAGTCCGACCCGAAGCTGCGGCCCCGGGGATGGTGGGTCCTGGCCTGCGGCGAGCCGTTGGACGCGACCTCCTTCGACCAGCGGGAGATGGCGCGCCAGCATCTCTTGGCGGCCACGCGCAAGGCCGGACTGGTCCTGCCCGAAAATATCTGGGTCTGGGACGAGAACGGCACCGCGCAACTGGTCATCAGCACGGTTCCCTCCATCCAGCGCGCCAACATACTGGCCCGCAAACTCCGGGAAAAGGGGCTGACCATCCGCATCAAGCGTGAGGATTTCTAACCGCCGGGTGCGGTCGATTCGATGGGAAGGGAAACGCGCCCGCATGGCGCGAAAAAAGCCCCCGCGACAGGATCGCGGGGGCTTTTTTCGCCGGTGCGCAGGGGGGGCTACCCCTTGGATTCACCCAGGAAAGGGGTCAGTTCGGCCACGGCTTCGAACAGGAAATGGTCCACCAGGTGGCACAGCATGTGTCCGGCGGCGATGTGGATTTCCTGGATGATAGCGGTGTCATCCGAGGGGACGGTGACCAGGAAGTCGGACACGGAGGCCATTTCCGCGCCGCTCTGGCCGGTCATGCCCACGGTGACGATCTCATAGCGTTTGGCTTCGCGCATGGCCCGGATGACGTTGGTACTGGTGCCCGAGGTGGAGAAGCCTACCAGGATGTCGCCGGGCCGCCCCAGAGCAAGTACCTGCTTGGAGAAGATTTCCTCAAAGCTGTAGTCATTGCCGATGGCGGTCAGGGCCGAAGTGTCCGTGGTCAACGCCAGGCCCGGCAGGGGCGGGCGCTCCAGGCGGAACCGGTTGGTGAACTCGGCGGCCAGGTGCTGGCTGTCCGCGGCGGACCCGCCGTTGCCGCAGAACATGACCTTGCCGCCCCCGGCCATGCACACGGCCATGGCCCTGGCTATCTCGACCACCAACTCCGCCTTGGTGTCGAAGAAGGCCTTGCGTGCGGCCAGACCGGCCGAGGCGTGATCCATCACTTTTTGCAAAGCGGATTCAGACATGCGTTCCTCGTTTATGGTTGTGGTCGAAAATCGCCAGCCCTGCCTATACTGCCGAAATTCGTCCTTGCCAAGCCTTACCGGGCCTTCGGCGCGGAAAAGCCTTTTGTTCGACCGTGTTTTGCGGTACAGCGCAATGCTGCGCCCGACGCGGACCGTGTCCTGCCCGGGCCCGACTTCATTCAGACCACATCAAGGCAATCGAAGACCATGACCGAATCCAAGGAAAGCACCGTCAGGCTGCTGATCACCTGTCCGGACCAGCCGGGCATCGTGGCCGCCGTGTCCGGCTACCTGCACCGCAAGAACGCCAATATCATCCACTCGGACCAGCATTCCACCGATCCGGAAGGCGGCCGGTTCTTTATGCGCAACGAGTTTTTCCTGCCCGGCCTGGACATGGACGGGCTGGACGAACTGCGCCGCGAATTCGCCGAGGAGGTCACGAACGGCTTCGTCATGGACTGGACCCTGAATCCGGTCTGGGTGCCCAAGAAGATGGTCATCCTCTGCTCCAAGGTGGATCACGCCCTCATGGAGCTGCTCTGGCGCTGGAAGCGCGGCGATCTGGACGCCGAGGTGGCCATGGTCATCTCCAACCATCCGACCCTGCGCCGCGAGGTCGAGAATTTCGACGTGCCGTTCCACCATGTGCCCGTGGGGCCCAGTCTGCGCGACAAGGTCACGGCCGAGGACGCCATGATCGAACTCATGGGCGGCCAGACCGACCTCATCGTGCTCGCCCGCTACATGCAGATCCTGACTTCGGACTTCGTCAAGCGGTACGCCAGCCGGATCATCAACATCCATCATTCGTTCCTGCCCGCCTTCGTGGGCGCGGACCCGTATCGCCGGGCCTACGAGCGCGGCGTCAAGCTCATCGGAGCCACGGCCCATTATGTCACCGAGAAATTGGACGAGGGGCCGATCATCGAACAGGACGTCATCCGCGTGACCCACAGCCACACCGTGGACGACCTGAAGCGGCTGGGCGGCGACATTGAGCGCCACGTCCTGGCCCGGGCCGTGAAGTGGCACCTGGAGGACCGGGTCATCGTGGACGGCAACAAGACCATCGTCTTCCGCCGCTAGCCGGCAGCCATGGATTGATTTTGCGAGGAACCGCCGCCCGGCAACGGGTCAGGCGGTTTTTTGCACGCCGTATTTCTGCAGGATCTCGGTCAGCCGGACCGTCAGGTTGGTAGTGGTCCGGGCCACCAGCTCCAGGTTGATCAGGACCATGATATCCACCCGGAACACGGCCTGCTTCCACAATTCGGACAGCCGCCGTTGCAGTTCGGGCTCCAACGTGAGCATGGACATGGCCTCGCTCATCTGCCGGGCGGTCTTGTGTTTGAAGAGCAGGGTGCTTTCCCGGGTGACATCGTTGCCGAAGAGCTGCTTCTTGCGGATTTTGGACATGCCGGGCAACCCGTCCACGACTGGGGCGGGCACCCGTCGGGCGCGGGCGCTGCGCACCTGGATCTTGCCGCCTTCCTCGCGTCCGCACTCCTTGAGAATCTGGATGAAGCGGTTTTCGAGCAGGAAGAAGAGAATCTTTTCGAGCACCGGCAGGCTGAAGTCCTTCTTCAGCGGCAGGATGCCCTGGATCTGGTCCGGGACCACGTTTTCCATTGCCTTGTAGAAGTGGTCGCCGGTCACGCCCACGGCGATGGCCGCGCCCACGCCCAGCCCCACGAGTTGATCGAGCACGAATTTGAACCAGGCCTGTTCCTTTTTGCGTTCCTCGGGGGGCTTCCTTTCCGCTTCGCCCCGGCGCGTGGCCTCGGCTTCGGCCACCCGCGCCCGGTACTGGTTCTCGAATTCTTCGGTCACCGAGTCGGCGCAGGCGATGCGCGCCGCCTGCAACAACTCGCCGGCCGTCAGCCCGTCGAACTGCGTTAGGGATTGTAATCCCTTGACCAGCATAGCCTGGACCAGCTTGGCCCGTTCCTTGAGCCCGGGCTCTTCGCGGGTCGAGATATAGCTGTTCTGGATGCGGGTCTTGGAGATTTCCTGGTCCGTGGGGTTGAGCTTGGACAGGATGTCGTCGAACAGGAACCGGATGACCAGAAAGGTGCGCTCCTTGCAGATCTCGTACTTGTCGCCCTCCAGGATCTCCCGGTGGGATTCGGCCACACGGCTGGCTATGAATTCCTCCACAAAGGCGCTCCAGAAGGTTTGGTCCAACTGGTGCTTCTCGATGAGCGCTCCATACTGCTCCAGGCTCTGCTTGCCGAAATAGCGCAGGACCAGTTCTTCGAAATTGTCCGTGATCAGGGCCATGGCGTAGACGATGCCCTGAGCGCACTTGATCAGTACGGCCTCGGTGTTCAGGAGGGTCGCTTCCAGTTCCTCGCGCCGCGCCGCGTCCCCGGTCTTGACCGCCTTTTCGAAGTGGGCCAGCAGAGTGATGAACCGGCCCACCCGTTCATGGACGAATTCGTACCCCGGATGGCCCGTACGGCCGGACAGCAGCTCCCGGACGCTGCTGCGCTGCGCTTCGAGCATGGGGTATTCGTTGATGGCCGAGCTGTTGGTCTCCAGGATTTGCAGCAGCATCTCCCGTTCCGTGACCTCTCGCAGGGAGGAGCGCTCCTTCAGGGCGCGCAGTCTCTTTTGGTAGACGTCGAGGCGGGCTTCCTTGTCCGGCCTTGCGCCTCGGGCTGGTGCGTCTGTCATGGGCTCCATGATCCTTCATGCCGCTTGATGGTTGCGTAATCCTGTGCCATTGCCGCTTTTTCTGCAAAAGCATTATCACCAACCGCGCCGGAGTGGAAGAGGCGCGCCGCCCCTTGACCTTTCTACCTTGAGGCGGCCATAACCTTCCTGTGATCATCTGCACCAAATGCGGAGCCAAGAACTCCGACGAAACTCTGGTTTGCGGCCACTGCGGCAACAAGCTCCAGTCCTCACGCCGCGTTTCCGCGAATCCGGCCTCTGCGGACGCGCCGTTGGAACCGTTTCACCATCAAGGCCTTTCCCCCGATATCCTGCGTTCCCTCAAACGCATGCTCGAAGCTTGGGGCTATGTCCTGCTTCTGGGCGGGGTGGCGGTCGGCTGCATAAGCTACCGCGTCTGGTGGCCCCTTTATCCCACCGTCGCGGTCATAGTCCTTCTGCTGTGGCTGCGCCGGGTCTGACGCCCGGGCTTTCCTTCCGCCGAAATGCGTAATGCCCGCCACCTGTTCGGCAGCGGGCATTACATTCCACTATCCTCGGGCCCCCTTCCTCAAGAGGGCCTTCAGAACTCGATTAGTTGCACAGGCAGTCGCTGAAGACCACGCGGTCGGTGTATTCCGCCTGTTTGCCCTTGTTCCAGCGGGACACGGGTCGATAATAGCCCACGATGCGGGTGTAGACCTCGGCCTCCTGCCCGCAGGTGGGGCATTCGAAGTGTTCGCCCAGAATGTAGCCGTGCTCCTTGCAGATGGAGAAGGTGGGCGTGATGGAGATGTACGGTATCTTGGTCTTGGAAAAGGCCTTGAGGATGAAGTTCTTGAGGGATTTCGGCTCGGTCACCGCCTCGCCCAGGAAGGTGTGGAACACGGTGCCACCGGTGTACAGCGGCTGGAGTTGGTTCTGGTGTTCCAGGGCATAGAGCACGTCCTCGGAGATGCCCACGGGCAGTTGGGTGGAGTTGGTGTAGTAGGGAGTGCCGTTGCCCTGGGTCTTGATGTCGGCGTAAAGCGACTTGTCGATCTTGGCCAGGCGGTAGCTGGTGCCTTCGGCGGGCGTGGCTTCGAGGTTGTAGAGGTTGCCGGTCTCCTCCTGGAAGCGGGCGGTGATGCGGCGCAGGTGGTTCAGGGTGCGGCGCATGAGGCGCACGCCGCCCTCGGTCTCGATGCCCTTGCCGATGAGGTTCAGGCAGGCTTCATGCCCGCCGAGCAGGCCGATGGTCGAAAAGTGGCCCTTGTAGCCGTTCTTGAGGTAGCGCCTGGACCAGGGGAACATGCCCGCTTCGAGGTTGTTGTTGATGATCTTGCGTTTGAACTCCAGGGAATCCTTGGCCAGCTCCGCGTATTCCTCGACCAGGTCCAGGAAGTCGTCTTCGCTCTGGGCCAGGTAGGCGAGCTTGGGCAGGTTCAGGGTGACCACGCCGATGGAGCCGGTCAGGTCGCCCGCGCCGAACAGGCCGCCGGTCTTGTTGCGCAGCTCGCGCAGGTCCATCTGGAGGCGGCAGCACATGGAGCGCACATCCTCGGGGTTCAGGTCCGAGCTGATGAAGTTCTGGAAGTAGGGCACGCCGTATTTGGCGGTCAGCTGCATGAGCGTTTCGCCGATCTCGGATTCCCAGGGGAAGTCCTCGGTGACGTTGTAGGTCGGGATGGGGAAGGAGAAGATGCGGTCGGAGTGGTCGCCTTCGAGCATGACCTCGATGTAGGCCCGGTTGATCATGTCCATCTCTTCCTGGAAGTCGCCGTAGGTCAGATCGTCGTCGTACCTGCCGCCGACGATGGCGGGCTCCTTGGCGATGTGCTTGGGGGCTACCAGATCGAAGGACAGATTGGTGAACGGCGACTGGCCGCCCCATCGCGAGGTGGTGTTCAGGTTGAAGACGAACTTCTGCATGCACTGGCGCACCTGGTCGTAGGTAAGCGCGTCCTCGCGGACGAACGGAGCGAGGTAGGTGTCCACGTTGTTGAACGCCTGGGCTCCGGCCCATTCGTTTTGCAGGGTGCCGAGAAAATTGTTCATCTGGCCGAGCGCGGTGTCGAAGTGCTTGGCCGGACCCGCCGAGGCGCGCCCTTCGAGATTGAAGCCTTCGAGCAGCAGGTCGCGCAGGGACCAGCCCGCGCAGTATCCGGCCAGCCCGAAGGACAGGTCATGGATGTGGAAATAGCCGTGCTCATGGGCCAGGCGGATTTCCTCGGGATATTTTTCGAGCGCGTAGCGGGCCTGGACCGTGCCGGACAGATGCAGCATGAGCCCCTGGAAGGAGTGGGTCATGTTGGCGTTTTCGTTGACGCGCCAGTCGGCCTGGTCCAGATAGGAGTCGATGACGTCCTTGATGTCCAGGTAGGCCTCTTTCTGGGAGCGGAGCTGGCGGCGCTTTTCGCGATACAGGATGTACTTCTTGGCGATGTCGTACTGCCGACCCTCCATAAGCACCTGCTCGACCATGTTCTGGACGTGCTCCTGCTCGGGAATGTCCATGCCGTCGAGCTTCTTCTCGACATTGCGGGCCAACCGCCTGGCAAGGAGGGGATCTTTGATCCCGCTGGCGCTGAGCGCCTTGAAAACGGCCTGTGCGATGCGATCAGTCGACCAGGTTTCCAGCCGGCCGTCTCTCTTCATGATTTGGCTTGGCATGCTCCAGCGTCCTCCTTGGGGGCACGTATTTCTGAATTTTCAGTTCATGATTCGGGGGCAGATATCCTCGCGCAACAGCGATGTCGGCCTCGGTCAGGCCTGGCACCTGCGTGATGCGGAAGTAGAAGGCGTCGGGCAGGGCTTCGGCCATTTTGAAGATTCCGGCCATATTGGCGCGGGCCGCGATCTCGGACACGGCGTTGCCGGTCAGGGACGGATACTTGGCATACGGGCCCTTGACGTCCACGGCGAAGGTGTCCACGAGCCGTTCCTCAAGGAGTTCGGCAACCACTTCCGGGCGCATGCCGTTGGTGTCCATCTTCACGGGCAATCCGACCTTCTTGATCTCGAAAGCCAGTTCGCCCACGCCGGGCACTGCGGAGGGTTCGCCGCCGGAGATGGTCACGCCGTCCAGCCAGCCTGCCCGGTCGCGCAGGTAGGCTTTGATGCTCTGCGGGTCGAGGACGGGCAGCGTGTGCATGTCCCAGGCGAGTTGGAAGTTGTGGCAGGTGGGGCAGCGCAGGTTGCAGCCGCCCAGAAAGATGATGCAGGAGGTCCTTCCGGGCCAATCGCACAGGCTTAGGTTCTCGAACCCGCGGACAAAATTCCAGGCCCCTTTCGGCTCGTTCATCTCGACTCCTCAAGAAAAGGCATACCGCACCGGCGGCAGCACATGGCTAAGTAATGATGCTATCCGGGGATGTTGTTACCGTCACCACTCCCGGGGTGGGCGCGGACGCGTTTTTCGAAGAAAAAGGGCGTGGGCGCGTGAGGGGTAGCCTATCTCAGCGGCATAATTTTGTACAGGGTGGATCGGGAAAATATTTGGATACTCAAGTATATTTTGGCGATTATTGGCAGTTACAAGCAATTAAACTGCATATCAAAAAGTTTTCCACTGTTGTCAAAAAATGAACACGGCAGAATAGTTGGCTTTTTTCTAGAGTAAGTTTAGAAAAAAGTTTTTCCGATTTCAGAGGGATTCGTTTTCGACAGATGGGAAATGTGACGGGCGGGAAAAGATCGGCTCCGAGGCACTGAAAAGTACTTATCACAAGGGCTGCGGGTTGGGAACAACAAAATGTCGTGCTGGGCGGTATATTCCACAGGGAAAAGAACAATCTATCCGCGACATTTTTCTGGTGTCCGGCAAACCCCCGTCCGCCGGGGGACAGCGCATTGTCAATGCTATTGCAGTCTGTTTCGGGGTGAAATCACGGCACGGGATTTGCCGCCTTCCGGGTTTCTTGGCAGGGGGGCGGGAACGGCGTATAGAATGGGCAATATCCGATGCGTCCAATCGAGGAGGAACGCCATGCAGAGTGATATGCATTTTTATGGAACTTACGCCATGGCCCGGATTTCGGGTTTTTCGCCGGAAGATGCGCGGATCGTGGCCACCTCGGCCCAGTTCGTTGACGATTCGACCCTGGCCGAGCCGGTTTCCCTGGGCGGGCAGGGGTTTCTTCTGCCCGTGGTCTCATCCCACGGCGTGTTCGAACTGGCCAAGAATTCCAACGCCATCGACCAGTGGCGGGTCTGGCTGCCGTTCCATTTCCTGCCCGGCAACCGGGGCAATGATGCGGAGCGCAGGCTTATCTGCCTGTGGGGCGAGCCGGACAATCCGGTGGTCGAGGCGATCCTGAACCTGGCCCTGGGCGAGCGCCGGGAGGCCTATGGCCTGCATCTGCTCGGCGTGGTCACCCATGTGTTGCAGGACTCCTATGCCCATTACGGATTCTGCGGCATGGCCTCGGACCGCAACCGCGTTTTTCAGCAGACCTTGGAGGTGCTGAACAAGGGATCCCGCAAGGCATGGTTCGACGCCGTCTACAAGCACTTTGCCGGACGGTTCAGCGGCAAGGTCGCCGAGGAGACGCGGTTGGGGCATGCCGCGGTGGCGACCTATCCGGATCTACCGTATCTGAAATGGCGTTTCTCCTACGAGGAAGCCCCGGGTCTCGAACTCGAATACGACATGGAGAACCGCGACAATCCCAAGTCCTATTATCGTTCCTGCACCCGGCTGCACGCCTTGTTCCGAGCCTATCGCAACGGGCTGTCCTCCATGGAAAAGGGCAACGGGCACGAGTCGTTCGACCGAAAGACGGCGGCGGCCGTCCGTGGTATCCTGAGCACGGTCGAGCCGGATAAGAAGCGCCGTTGCGACCTATGGCGGAAGCGGATCGCGGACGGTTCGCTCTTCCCGGTCCAGCCCGGGGACGGGAAGGTGGACTACGACGACTCCGGCTGGCGGTTCACGGCCATGGAAAACAAGGCGGGTGCCGCGCTGACCGACGCCTACCTCTTCAGCCGGGCGGCGCGCCATTATCTCAACGCGGTCCTGACGGATATCCTGCCGGGCGTGAATCTGCTCGTCGTCTAGACGGGAGGCGGTCGCTTACTCGGCGGCTCGGCTGTCCACCAGGGCGTTGCGCTGGTAGGCGCGCAGACCGAACTCGGGAAGGGCGGCCAGAAGGTGGTCCATGATGTCGGACTTGATGTCCTCGTGCAGGGCCCAGGCGGTCTCGCTGGTGAAGCAGTAGATTTCGAGCGGCAGGCCGTCGTCGGCATGGGGCTGGAGCTGGCGCACGAGCAGGGTCATGTCCTGGCGGATCTTGGGATGGGAGCGCAGGTATTCCAAGGCGTAATGGCGGAAAAGCCCGATATTGGTCATGCGGCGTCCGTTGAGGGGCGAGGACGGGTCGGCCCCGGACGCGGCGTTGGCGGCGTCGATCTCCTTCTGGCGCAGCGCCATGAACGGGGCCAGGTCTTGGACCTTCTTCAGCCGTTCCTTGAGCTCCGGAGTCGCGAAGCTGATGGACGACTGGTCGATCATGATGGCCCGTTTTATCCTGCGTCCGCCACTTTGGGTCATGCTTTCCCAGTTCTTGAAGGGCGTGTCCAGGAACTTGAATGTCGGGATGGCCGTGACGGTCATGTCCCAGTTCTGGACCTTGACCGTGTTCAGGGCGATGTCGATGACCGTGCCGTCCGCGTCCATGGCGGGCATTTCGATCCAGTCCCCGGCATGGAGCAGGTCGTTGGCCGACATTTGGATGCCCGCCACCAGGGAGAGCAGGGTATCGCGAAAGACCAACATGAGCACGGCAGTCATGGCGCCGATGCCCGAGAGCAGCCCCCAGGGCGATTCGCCCAGCAGGATAGCCACCACCGAGATTCCGCCGAGCATGTAGATGAACAGCTTGATCAACTGCACGTAGCCCTTGATGGGGCGGCGGTTGGAGACTTGGAAGGTCCGGTACAGGGCCGACAGGGCGTCCAGGAGCTTGGACAGGATCAGGACCACGGCCACGGCCAGATAGGCGTAGATCAGGTGGTCGAGGACTCCCTTGAGCCCGGAGAAGAATTCCAACCCCCAGAAAAAGACCAGGGCCGGTGCCAGCAGCGCGGCCCGGGAAAAGAATCCGACCTGGAGCAGGATGTCGTCGAAACCGTTTCGTGTCCGCCCCGCAAAGGCCCGTCCTCCGCGCACCAGCAGCGCCCTGGCCAGGAAAAAGGCGAGCAGCCCGCCGACTATCAGAATACCGATCTTGGTCGCAAGGTCCAGGATCGGGTCCGCGTCGATGAGCGTGACGGGCAGGGTGAAGGACTGGTTGAAATTCACTGGAGGGCTCCTTTGTGCGCTTGATCTGCCCTGTTTATAGCAGATTTCTCGAGCCTTGAGAACCGGTTGCGGGGAGGGCGGTACGGTTTGACAACGGCCGCGATGTCCTCCATGCTCATAGGGAAAAGTCCTGAGGGAAGGTCATGAATTACTGGTTTATCATTGCCATGGCGGTTTCCACCCTGCTGGTTTTGTACCTGGGGTGGCGGCTGATCAATCCGCTGCACGTCGGCATCAGGCGCAAGGTCACGCTCTGGTTCCTGCTGGCCCTGCTCCTGTTCGGCCACCGGCTGACCTGGATGCTGCATCGGACCGACCGCGTCCAATTGGTGGCCTGCGATTCCATCGACTGGATCGGGTTCACTTTTCTCGGGTTCATTTCCATTCTGGTAGTTTTCATGTTGGCCCGCGACATCCCGAGCTTATTCCGGGCCATGGCCTCTGGCCTGAAACGGCTGTGCACCCGGCGCAGCCAACGGCCTTATTTTCTCGGTCCCAACCTTGGCCGCCGCCGTTTTCTGCTTAACGCCTCCAACGGCGTATTCCTGGCCGCGGCACTGCCCATGGCGGGGTTCGGGGTGTACAATGCCCGGCGCAAACCCTCGGTGATCCGAAACGAACTGCCCGTGCCCGGCCTGTCGGACGGCCTGGACGGCTTCACCATCGCCCAGATCTCGGACACGCACATTGGCCCGACCATCCGGGGCGGCTGGGCGCGCACGGTGGTGGCCGTGGTCAACGGGCTCTCCCCGGACCTCATCGTGCACACCGGCGATCTGGTGGACGGGGCCGTGGACGGACTCAAGGCGGACGTGGAGCCCTTCGGCGAGTTGCGCGCCCCGCACGGGGTGTGGTTCTGCACCGGCAACCACGAGTATTATTCCGGGGTCACCGAGTGGTTGGCGGAGGCGCGGCGGCTGGGCATGCGGCCTTTGGTCAACGAACATGCGATCATCGACACGGGCAACGGCCGGCTCCTGCTGGGCGGGGTCACGGACCTGCGCATGGGCGGGACCGTGCCGGGCCAGGAATCCTCCGCGGCCCGGGCCATGGCGGGCGCGCCGCCGCACGACGTGTCCGTGCTTCTGGCCCACGAACCCGATTCCGTATACGGGGCCGCCGCCGCAGGCTTCGACATCCAGTTGTCCGGGCATACCCATGGCGGGCAGTATTTCCCCTACAACTATGTCATCCATCTCTTTCAGACCTATGTGCGCGGCCTTTACGTGCACGGGAACACGTTGCTCTACGTGAACATGGGCACCGGCTACTGGGGGCCGCCCATGCGCATCGGCACCACCCCGGAGATTACCCTGCACACCTTGCGTCGCGCCTAGGCGCGACCGGCGAAAACGAAAAAGCCGACGCACGCATGCGCGCGCGTCGGCTTTCTTGCGGCCGTCGTTCCGGGCGTCTAGGTCCGGCTGCGCTTGCGGTTGCGCGGTCCGTTGCCGTGCATGAGCCAGACTCCCGCCACCAGGATGAGCAGGGACAGGGTCAGGAAGTGCAGGAACATGGCCTTTTGGATGGCCCCCCAGATGATGTACAGCGACCCGGCCCCGGCCAGGCAAGGACAGATGTAGCGGTTGAAGGGGCCGAGGTCCGTGAAGGTCTTCATGACCCAGGCGTAGAGCGAGATGTAGATGACGTAAAGAAAGGCGATGGGCAGTTCGGAGATGTCCATGAAGTTCCCCCACCAGCCCGCGAAGTTCCCGTACCAGACCACGAGCCAGAAGCAGGACAGGAAGTAGCCGATGACCGCCGAGATGGTGGTGCTGTTGGTCAGCGGATTGACCTTGCTGAACAGGTCCGGCCGCGGCCCCAGGCCGCGCGAGGCGATGGAGAACATGCCGCGCGCCGAGCCCATGATCAGCCCGTTCAGGGTGCCCAGGCAGGAGATGATCACGAAAACGGTCAACAGGGTGCCGCCCAGCCGCCCGAAGATGAGCGAGATGACCCGTACCGGGGCGGCGTCGCCTTCGGCCAGGACCTGGTCGTTGGTCAGGACTCCGGATATGCCCATGTAGTAGAGCATGTAGATGCAGACCACGGCGATGGTGCCGACCACCAGGGCGCGGGGCAGAGTCCGTTTCGCGTCCTTGAGTTCGGCGTTGATGACCGTGGCGATGATCCAGCCCTCGTAGGCGAAGGCGGTGGACAGGGTGGCCAACGCAAGACCACCGCCCCCGTTGGATACGGCCTGGGCGGCGGTGGTGAAATTCTCGATGGTCATGCCGTTGGTCAGTCCGGTGATGGTCCCGAACAGGGCGACCAACCCCAGGGGGATGAGCTTGACCACGGTGGAGGTCACCTGCCACCGTCCGGCCAGGACCGGCGAAAAATAGTTGAGCAGGAAAAAGGCGGTCAGGTAACCCCAGGCCAGCGGCCACAGGGCCTCTTCCGCGCCGATCAGTCCTTGGGTGTAATTGGCCGAGACCCAGGCCAGGACGGCCACCAGGGTGGGGTAGTAGATGAAGGTCATGAACCAGGCCACAAGATATCCGGCGGTCCTGCCATAGGCCTGTTCGAAATAATCCACCACGCCATTGATCTTTTGGATGCGGGTGGCGATTTTGGAGAAGACGTAGGCGGTGACGACCATGATCACGCCGCCGATGAGCCAGGCGAGCAGGGCCGTGGGCAGACTGCCCGCCGAAGCGTCAAGGACGTTGTCCGCTTTGAAGAATACGCCTGAGCCGATGACGATGCCCACGACCATGGCGGTCGCGGTCCAAAAGCCGTACTTTTTTTGAAGGTTTTCCATAACGATATAAGGTCGCCCTATGCGGGCCGCGTGTGGGTTGGTGACTGGCGGCCCGTTCCTTCCATGCAACCGCAGCTCCTGCGGCGACGGGCCTCGGACCCCTTACCGCCCCGGCCGGATTACGTCCAGCCCTTTCCCTCCTTTTCTTTTCGGCCTCCTTGGCGATTGCGCCTTTTGGCCGTATCTTCTCCGTCCGAGTCACTTGACTCCACGGTCAACATGACCTAAACCAAATTGGTCCAACCAATTTTCATGAGGCGTATAATGGAAGCCAGACCCGTCAGCAGAAAAAGTATGTCCGACGAGATCGCCAGTCAGATCAAGGAGATGATTGATCACGGGCGGTTGCAACCCGGTGACCGGCTGCCTGCCGAGCGCAAGCTGGCCGAGCAGTTCGGGGTGTCCCGGACCACGTTGCGCGAGGGCATCAAGGTTCTGTCCGAGGCCGGGCTCCTGACCAGCCGCCAGGGCGCGGGGACCTTTGTCAGCCGTCCAGACGACGGGGCTCGGGAAGGGTCCCTTATCGAGGCGATTCTGGCCGGGGACTATGACCTCCAGGACGTCTTCGAGGTGCGCAAGATGCTTGAGCCCGAGATCGCGGCCCTGGCCGCGCGCAACGGCTCCCCGGACGCCAAGACCCGGCTGGAGGCCATTCTCATGGAACAGGAACAGGCCATCCGCAGCGGCGAGGTCGTCGGCGGTATAGACCATCGATTCCATCAGGCTTTGGCCGAGGCCTCGGGCAATCCGGTGCTGCGCGAAATGGTCTCGGCCCTGTACGAAGGTTTTTCACGCAGCCGGGCCGAAGATGTCCAATCCTCCCAGCGGCAGCGGGCCTCCCTGGCCGCTCACCGGGCCATCGTGGAGGCCGTCAGGAACGGCCATGCCATGCGGGCCGAACGGGCCATGCGGGAGCATCTCGATGAAGTGGAAAGAATCATCTTTGATAATCAAAGAGGAGCATACTCAAGGAGATAGCGATGAAGGAAATCAAAGAGAAAGCACGAGAACTGATGAAGGGATTTTGCCGGGTCTGCAAGGTTTGCGACGGCAAGGCCTGCGCGGGCGAGGTCCCCGGCATGGGCGGCCTGGGCACGGGCACATCCTTCAAGGCCAACATCGAGGCCCTGGAAGGATTCCGCCTGAACATGCGCCTGCTGCATGACGCGGCCGAGCCCGATACCTCCACCTCCCTGCTCGGCATCGACCTGTCCATGCCGGTCCTGGCCGCGCCCATCGGCGGCGTGTCCTTCAACATGGGCGGCGGCGTGTCCGAGGAAGATTACATCGACGCTGTTGTCGGCGGCTGCCGGGCTGCCGGGATCATCGGCTGCACCGGCGACGGCGTGCCGCCGTTTCTTCACGAGGCCGGGTTTGCGGCCATCGAGAAAAATGCGGGCCACGGCATTCCGTTCATCAAGCCGTGGGAAGGCGGGGAACTGCGCGAGAAGTTTGAAAAGGCGCGGAAGACCGGCTGTACTATATTCGGCATGGACGTGGACGCCGCCGGGCTGATCACTCTCCGCCAGATGGGCCGTCCCGTGGCTCCCAAACCCGTGGCCGAGCTGAAGAAGATCATCGACATGGTCCACGGCTGGGGCGCCAAGTTCATCCTCAAGGGCATCATGACGCCGGACGAGGCCGAGCTGGCCGTTGAGGCGGGCGCGGACGCCATCATCGTCTCCAACCACGGCGGACGCGTGCTCGACCATACCCCCGGCACGGCCGAGGCCCTGCCCGACGTGGCGGAAAAGGTCCATGGCAAGATCACCATCCTGGTGGACGGCGGCATCCGCACCGGCGCGGACGTGCTCAAGATGTTGGCCCTGGGCGCGGACGGCGTGCTCATCGGCCGCCCCGTGTCCGTGGCCGCCGTGGGCGGCTTGCAGGAAGGGGTGGAGAAGTACTTCGAGACGATCAAGTCGCAGCTTTCCGGGGCCATGGTCCTGACCGGCTGCAAGGATATCGCCTCCATCGACACCAACGTCCTGTTCTAAAGGAGCAGCAACCTGTGATTACCACCTATATCCTGTACATATGCCTTGGAGCCGTGGCCGGTGTTCTGGCCGGGCTGCTCGGCATCGGCGGGGGGCTGGTCATCGTGCCCATGCTCAACTTCGCCTTCGAGTGGCAGCAGTTCCCGGCGGAGCATATCCAGCATATCGCGTTGGGCACGTCCATGGCCACCATCATCTTCACCTCCCTGTCCAGCATGCGCGCCCATCACAAGCGCGGAGCCATCAATTACGCCGCCTTCTGGCGGCTGGCCCCCGGCATCATCGTCGGCACCTACCTGGGCTCGTGGATCGCCTCCCTGCTGTCCACCCTGTTCCTGAAGGTCTTCTTCGGTCTGTTCCTGTATTACGTGGCCACACAGATGCTTCTGAACATCAAGCCCAAGGGTGAACGCGACCTGCCGGGGCGCGCGGGCACTTTCGCCGCAGGCAGTGGCATCGGCGTCTTCTCGGCCCTGGTCGGCATCGGCGGCGGCACCCTGACCGTGCCCTTCCTGTCCTGGTGCAACCAGACCATACACATGGCCATCGGCACGGCTGCGGCCGTGGGGCTGCCCATCGCCCTGGCGGGCACCACCGGGTATGTCATCAACGGCTGGTCCGTGTCGGGCATCCCCGGCCCGCACCTCGGCTACGTGTACATCCCGGCCCTGCTCGGCATCATCGTGACCAGCACCCTGACCGCGCCTTTCGGCGCCAAGCTTGCCCACAGCCTGCCTGTGGGCAAGCTGAAGAGGATATTCGCTATTCTCCTGTTTCTGGTCGGTACGCGCATGCTTTGGAGCGCCTTCATGTAGCCCGCCTACCAGGCGGATTCGTCCCCGATGGTTTCGGGACGGCAACAACAAAGGGACTGCCCACGGGCAGTCCCTTTTTCTTGTTTGTCTGTTTTGTCTTCGCCCTACAGGCCGTTGTTCTGCTGGTGGGCGTCGAGGACGTTGTCCACGCGGACGAGCTTCTGCTCGATCCGGCCGGGCTTGATGGTGTAGCGGGTCACGGTCCATTCGAGCTGGTCGATGAATTCCACATGGCCGTAGCCGTTTTCCGGCAGCAAGTCGCGGACGGCCTCAATGAAGTCATCGATGAGGATGTAATGGCCCTCGTGGTCCACGCGCAGGACGTCGCCGTCGTAGGCCACCTGCTCGAAGGGGCAGAGGTCCTTGATCTTGTCGTACATTTCCGGGTTGACGCGGTGAAAGTCACCGTAGACGCGGACATCTTCCATGGTCGTTCTCCCTTGGGATCGTGTTGACCTTGAAGTAGGCGTTCAGCTTCGGGCGGTCAACCCCAGGCGGTCGGCCAGGAAGCGGGCCTTGCATTCGAGGTCGGCCCAGAGCAGCGCGCTGTTCTCCCGACCCAGGCGGATCAGTTCCGCGTCCGAATACTTGGTGTCCAGCTTGAGTTTGTTGCCCATGATCAGGCCGATTTGCCGGGCGGTCTTGGATTTGGCAAGCGACGAATGCTGTACGTGGCGTACGGCCAGGCTGCCCACGTACAAGGCGGGCGTGCCGTCGAGCCCCGCGCGCAGGTCGCGGTCCAGGTCATCGAACTGGGACGGGGTGTAGCGCAGGTCGAAGCCGCCTGTGCGCGCGATGGAGGCGATGGAGACCAGGTGGCAGCAGCCCGATACGGACAAGCAGGGCCGGGTATAGGTGAACAGCCCGGAGTCAGGGCTTCCGGCGCAGTTGTCGTAGACCTGCACCCGGTTGGGCAGGGTGTCGGGCTCGGGGGCCGGCGGGGGCGAGGGAAAGAGATTGTAGTCCGCCGACTGCAACCCGTGGGGCGGAACCGCGCCGGTGATCCGGCAGCCCACGGCGCCGATGTCGTCGCGGCCTTCCACCGGGCCGAGGAGCCGCCGCAGCCAGTCCGGGGGCAGGACGACGTCGTCGTCCAGGAAGGCCGCCCACTTGGCCCGGCGCACCTCGGGCAGCGACAGGAGCCAGTTGCGCGCGGCGGGCGCGCCCACGTTGACCGGCAGGGTCTCGACGAGGAGGCGGTCCGCGCCGAATCGTCGGACTGCGCTGGCCAGGACCCGGTCCGTGTGGTCCGTGGACCCGTTGTTCAGGGCGAAGATCCTGGCGGGGCCGAGGTCGCTTGCGTACAGGGAATCCAGGGTTGCGGCCAGGAGGTCCGCCTTGTTCCATGAGTAGACCAGCACGGCCGCCTCGCCGCAGGCTTCCGGGGCTGCCACGGGAGCGGGACGGAAAATGTCGTGGAGCTTGAGGGTCAGGTTGACGTGCCAGGGGATGGCCTGCCACAGCCCGGCCAGCGCTCCCTTGGCCTCGCCGGTGCGGCCCAGGCGCAGCAAGGTTTCGCCGCCCGCATAGGCCCGCCACAGCCCCCACAGATTCGGATCGAGGGCCTCGATGACCGGCAGGGCTTCCTCGGGCGGCAGGCAGTGGAAGGCCCGGTCCGCTTCGAAGCGCGCTCGCAGGGGCAGGGTTGGGCCGGTCCATTTGACCATGTCCAGGGCGGCCATGGCGATCTCGGGACGATCCAGGTGGAGGAGGTCCCTCCAAATGAAATGCAGCCAGCCGAGCCCTTTGGCCGGGTCGCCCAGGACCACGGCCAGAAATCGCAGGATCAGCCCTCGGTCGTCCTGCCGGGCCAGATCGTACCAGACCTCCGTGGCCTCGCCCTCTTCGGGCCTGCCGAGGTCGGCGGACAAGACCATGAGGCGGGCCAGGGTGGGGTCCGCCTTGAGCCCCAGGTTGACCGCCTTGACCGCCCATCGGGCCAGCTTCGGATCGAGCGGGTGGGCCTGCATGCCCCACAGGGCCATGCCCACGGCCGCGGACCGGCAGCCGGGATGCTTCTCGCTCAGGATGAACAGGCCGGGCAGCAATCCGGCCAGAGCCTCGGGCAGCCCCATGCCCAGTTGCCAGCCGGAAAAATGGCGTGAGAAGGCGGGCTCGACGGGCGCGCAGGGCGGCAGGATATGTGGGAAGGCGAAACGGTTCATACGGTTGCCGATTAGCAGAAATTCGGGGTTCGGGCCAGTCAGCCGGTCGGTCCGGCCGCGACTTTGAGGTCGTCGAGGATGATTTGCGCGGCCCGGCCCGGTGCGCCGGGATCGCCGACCATGGTGCGCAGGACCTTGAGGCCGTTTTTGATCTCGTCATAGGCCGTCGCGTCGTCCAGCCAGGTCCGGGCGGTGCGGGCCAGGTTCTCGGCCGAGGCCTTCTTGCCGATGAATTCGGGGTAGATTTCACGCCCCAGGATCAGGTTGGGCAGCGAGATGTATTGGACGTTGACGAGCATCCGGGCGATCAGTTCGGACAGGGGCGAGACCTTGTAGGCCACCAGCACCGGGGTGCCGATGAGGGCCGTTTCCAGGGTCACCGTGCCCGAGGCGGCCATGATGAACCGGCATGACCGGAAGGTTTCATAGCGTTCATCCGGGGAGACGAAGGATACCGGGATGTCCTCGGGCCACAGGGAGCGCAGCAGGGATTCATCCAGGCCCGGTGCGCGGACCAGCACGTATTCCAGATCGGGATGGGCTCCGGCCAGTTGCCGGGCCGCGTCCGCGAAGACTGGCAACAGGGCGGAGACTTCCTTGGTTCGGCTGCCCGGCAGCAGCCCGATGCGGTTGTCCCGCACCGGCATTTCATCCAGCCGGTCCAAGGGGAGCACGTCCATGAGTGGATGGCCCACATAGGCCACATCCATGCCGTACCCGGCATAGAAATCTTGCTCGAAGGGCAGGATGCAGATGACCTTGCGGACGAACTCGCGCAGGAATGTAGCCCGACCCGAACGCCAGGCCCAGACTTGCGGGCTGATATAATAATAGACTGGGATGCCTAGTTTTTTTGCCATGCGGGCAATGCGGAAGTTGAACTCCGGACAGTCCACCAGGACAATGGCCCGGGGGCGGATGGCCGCAAGCTCGTTCTTGATCGTTCCGAGCAGCTTGAGGATGCGCGGCAGGCCGCCCAGGATTTCGGTGATACCGACCAGGGATATTTCGCGCATGGAATGGCGCGTCGTCAGCCCTTCCTGTTCCATGGCCGGGCCGCCCATGCCGGTGAAGGACACATCGGGGGCCAGGGCCCGGAACGCCTTCATCAGCTCCGCGCCGTGCAGGTCGCCGGAGGCCTCGCCCACGCTGAACCAGATGGGGCCGGATGGATTGCCTTTGTACATGGACAGTTAGTAGCGTATGTCCCGTCCGGCCGCAAGGCGAACCGGCCCCTTGCCCCTTTCCGGGGTTGCCATGGGAGCCGGAGCCCTGTACTACACACTCGCAACGAGAACGCTGGAACGAGGATATATACATGTTGAAAGTCGGAGTGGTCGGACTGGGCCGGATGGGCGGCATCCATCTGCGGAATTATACCGAGATGCCCGGAGTGGAAGTCGTCGGTGTGGTCGATGTGGACGCCAAGGCGCGAGAAGCGGTCGCCGCCCGGTTCGGCGTGCGGACCTTCGCCACCCTGGACGAGTTGTTGGCCTTTGAGCCGGACGCCGTGTCCGTGTGCGTGCCCACCTTTCTGCATCACGAAGCGGGCATGCGCCTCCTGGACCGGGGCGTCTCCGCGATCATCGAAAAGCCTCTGGCGGCGACCGCGGCCGAAGGCGCGGACCTGGTGGCCAAGGCCAGGGAAAAGGGCGCGACCCTCATGGTCGGCCATGTGGAGCGCTTCAACCCGGCCGTGGAGCGGGTCAAATCCCTGCTCGGCGATGACGTCATCTCCGTGCACATCGAGCGGGTCAGCCCATACCCGGTGCGCATTCAGGACGTGGGCGTGATCAAGGATCTCGGGTCCCACGACATCGACCTGATTCGGTACCTGACCGGCTCGGACTTCAAGTCCGTGCACGCGGTCGCTTCCGCCACCTTCGGAGAGCACGAGGACTCCGCCGTGATCACCGCCGAGATGGAAAACGGCATCCTGGCCCAGATCACCACCAACTGGGTGACGCCGTTCCGGGGCCGCCGGATCAGCGTGGCCTGCAAGTCCCGATTTGTGGCCGCCGATCTGATCGCCCAGAGCGTCACGGAATACTCGCCTTTTTCCGAGACCGAGAAGACCTACTCCGTGCGCGAGTGGCCGGTTGTGGCCCGCGAACCCATCAAGGCCGAGCTGATCGCCTTCCTGGACGCCCTGCGCAACAATACCCCGGCTCCCATTACCGGCGAGGACGGCCTTGAAGTGCTCAAGACTTTCGAGCGCATCTTCGACGGGTTGAACAAATAGCGCGTCTGCCATCCGCGACGAAAAAGGGCCGCTCCTTCGGGAGCGGCCCTTTTTCGTCGTCGGTTTTCATCATTCCACGATCGGCCATCGGGTTTTTGCCGTCGCCGCACGGAGCGGGAACAACGGCCCGGGCCCATGGGGGCCGACGTCGTTTTGCGGAGAGAGAAGCGGGTGGGGGCCGTTACTTGCTGGCCACGGGAACCGGCATGGCCGGGGGCGTGCCGTCTTCCGGTTGGTTGACGCTGATGTAGTCCACCACTTCGGCCAATCCGTTCACTTCCGAAGCGATGGCCAGGGCGGCGGTCTTCTGGCTGTAATCGGTGGTTCGGCCGATGAGGATGGCGTGACGGCGGATGACCTCCACGCGGAGATCCGTGCCCTCAAGGCGCTTGGTCTCATCGAACCGCTCGGCCAGTTCTTTGTGCAGCAGTTCGTCGCGGGCCGCGTCGCTGGCGGCCTGTCTGGCCGGGGGAACGGGGTAGAATTTGCAGGTGATGGTCCGGATGCCTTCCACCGTGGCCGCCGTGCGGATGGCGTAGTCCGCCTGGTTGCGGCTGCTCACTTGGCCCACCAGGTAGGCCTTGGAGTCAATGACGTGGGCCGACAGGCGAATATCGTTCAGAGTGAACCGCTCGCGCAGACGGCGTTCCAACTGGGTGTCGCGGACGACGCTCAGCCCGCCGCCCTCCACCTTGTCGCGCGGCAGGTAGTCGTCGGCCATGACCATGGCGTCGTATCCGGTCATGGCTCCGCCCGCCACCTGCACTGCTGGGTAGAGTGC
The DNA here is from genome assembly GCF_017351175.1 of Desulfovibrio sp. Huiquan2017. Lineage (NCBI taxonomy): Bacteria > Pseudomonadati > Thermodesulfobacteriota > Desulfovibrionia > Desulfovibrionales > Desulfovibrionaceae > Desulfovibrio > Desulfovibrio sp. Huiquan2017. The sequence goes on from NZ_JAFMPN010000012.1 coordinate 156,556, forward strand.
GCACCCGGCGAGGAGTGCGGAAAGGATGACGGCCAATGCCGTCTTGCACACGTTTTCGGACATCATTGACTAGAGACTATAGTGGAATGTCTAGAACTTGTCTAATACTATCGAAGTGATCATCCTTTGACGGCCAGGACATGGACGAGCCCCGCGATGGACTGTCGGTCCACGACGTGGAATTCGGGCAGCCGGTCCCTGACGTCCTCCCAGCGGCTGGCGCGGATGACCAGAACGGCCTTGTCGTGCTTGGCCATTTCCTCGATGAGTTTCGAATAGTTGTCGTATTCTGGATAGTCGTGCCCGGCGTACCATGTGTAGATGCCGGAGTAGACACGAGCCGCGAAGGGCGCGTAGCCGCGTTCGATGTAGTCCTTGAGGATCAGGGCCTGGCGCCGGGGGCTCATGGCGTCGTCCAGGGAGGGGACGGCCAGCAATCCCACCGGGTATATCCAGAGGATCATGGACAGGGCGCAGGTCAGGAGCGCGGTGCGGAACCCCTTGGCGCGGACCATGACGACGGCCCCCCCGCCGAGGAGCAGCACGGCCGCGCAGAGGCCCATGCCATGCACGGGTACCGGGACCGGGATGAGGTCGCCGACCAGCAGCAGGGTTGCGCCGATGACGATCCACAGACCGCCCACCAGCGTCCACAGCCGCCGGGCGCGGGTTTCGTTCATGGTTCGCAGGGCGTCGGCGATGAGGACGGCCAGGGGCGGGAACATGGGCAGAACGTAAATGAAGACCTTGCCGGACAGGCTCGAAAGGAAGGCGAAGGTGGCCGCGAACATGATCCAGAGCAGGGTTTTGGGCCCGGCCTGACGGCGATTGCCCCACAGGTCGCCCCAGAAAAACGGGGAGAGGAGTTTTTGCACCGGGGCCGCGAACACGGCCAGGCTCCACGGCAGCCAGGCCAGGGGGAAGGCCGCGAAATACCACCAGAACGGCTCCCGATGGTGGAAGGTGTGCGTGGCCCGCTCCAGGATCTGCTTGCCGAGCACGGTGTTGATCAGGAAATTCGGGCCTTCGGCCACGATCACGCCGGCCACCCAGGCGGCGAGCATGCCGAGCATGACCAGCAGCCCCAGTCCCGTGCGCCGGGAAAAAAGGCGTTTGATTTCGCCCTTGAAGAGCAGGAACAGGGCGATGTTGATCAGGGGGAAGAGGAAACCGAGGGGCCCCTTGACCAGGGTGGCGGCCCCGGCCAGGGCGAATCCCCAGACCGGCCACCAGCCCTCCGTCTTGTCGGTGTAGGCCCGATAGAAGGCGGCGTGGCTCAGGATGATCAGGGCCGCGAACAGCAGGTCCATGCGCGAGTAGTGCAGCAGGGCCGCGACCATGAAGGAGGAGATCAGGATCAGGGAGGAGGCCAGGGACGTGGTGCGGTCGAACTTGAGGGTCCGGGCCAGGGTGTGGGCCGCGAACAGGAAGAACAGGCCGGAGCACGCCGCGCCCGCGAAGAAGACCGCCGGCGGGTCGAGCGGGGTCAGCTTGTCGATTAGCCAGAGAAACCAGAAATAGACCGGCGGTTTGTCCGGGTAGGCCTGGCCGTTCAGGGCCAGGACCATCCATTTTCCGCCCTCGGCCAGATTCCGGTAGGCGTCGGCGTAGCGGACCTCATCCGAGAACCACAGGGCGCGGTTGTTCAAGGTGAACCAGGTCTGAGCCAATACGGCCACGGTCATGGTCAGCCAAGGGTGATTTTCCAGGCGGGTCCAAAGGGTGCGGAGGGCGGTCATGTCATGATCTCCTGAAAAGCGAGGACTCGGCGATGATCACGGCGGCGAAGCCGCCCACGCTGCCGAGCAGCCAGCCGAAAAAGACGTCCGAAGGGTGATGCCAGCCGAGGTATACGCGCGAAAAGCCCACCAGGCCGAGGAACAGTCCGAGCAGCAGGCTGACGGCGAAGCGCCGGGCGCGCAGGGCCAGGGGCAGGGTCCAGCCGGTGATTTCAGTGGTGTGCCCCGAAGGCAGGGCTTCCTGGGCGGCGCGGCCGGACAGCGGCTCGTACCAGTTGCCCTGACCGGGCCGGGGCCTGCCGATGAGATATTTGGTGAAGTGCAAGGCCAGTCCCGCCACCACTCCCTGGACCACCAGCAGGACGAGGACGAAGCGCAGCCGTTCGCGGTTGCCGGATCGCCAGGAGGCCAGGAGCATGCCCGCATAGAAGAGATAGAACAGGGGATTGCACCAGTCGGTGACGATCGTTAGGAACACCTTGAGCCCGGTGTGGGCCGCGCGGTGGTCCTTGAAGAACAGGGCGACCGCCCGCTCGTTGTCGAATCCGAACCAGAGCAGGGCCAGAACGACAAGCAGGGGCGCGGAGTAGAGCGCCCAATGTTTCAGGGAAGTGCAACGCATGCGGGTTTATAAGCCATCGGGAGAGCCCAGGCAAGCCGGGGCGCGGCGCGTCTCAGGACTCGCCGTCTCCATTGGCGGGATAAGGTTCGTGGGTGTAGCGGGCCCAGATCTCGGGGGTCGCCTTCAGTTCCTTGAGGATGTCGGTCAGGGCCTTGCCTTCCTGTTTCCAGTACTTGTCGGCGTTGTCCGAACATTCGAAAGGGATGACCAAGGTGCCGTCCTCGGTCAGGAAAGGTTTCTTTTCGTCCATGGCGGGGGACTATTTCACGGAACCGAGGCAAAGACAAGTGCCGGTTGTTCCGGGTGAATCGGCCGTGCCGACGGGATGTTGACGCCCCGCGCCCGGGATCAGGCCACGGCCTGCTCGTCCTGCGACAGGCAGACTTTGCGGTCGATCTCGCGGACTTTTTTCAAGACGTTTTTGGCGATGCGCTTGAACTCGCCCAGGTCTTTGGCCTCGTAGGCGAATTTGGCCCGGGTCAATCCGGCCAGGTCGATGATCTCGTTGAACAGATACGGGGAATAGAGCGGGTCCTGCTTGACGAACTGCTCCATCCGGCTCAGGGCCGCGTGGACGTCCTGCTGGTTGGCCTTGATGTTTCGGAACAACTTGCCGAGGTGTTTTTCCAGGTTGTGCATGGAGGTGGTCCACATGGGGGAGCGGGGCTCCATGCGCAGGGGCGGGACGTTGCGCCGACAAGCCGCGAGATCCCGCAGGAATCCCTCCACCGCGCCGGGAGCCGAGGCCAGGATGCCCTTGCCGTAGGCCGTGTCCACGTCCACCACTTTGGTGCCCTCGATGGGCACGCCGCCGCCGTAGAGGTTGAAGACGGGGAATTCGGACTGCTTGAGGTCCGCTTCCAGCTCTCGTTTGGCGGTCATGTACTGGACCGTGGTCAGGATTTCCTCGCCGTCCATGTTGCGCGTGGTCTGATGCCAGGGATGCCGTTTCTGCGAGGTGGTGAGGTTGTGGTGTCCGCCCGAATGGGACTTTCCGTTGATCCAGGCGTAGTCCTGCCCGGCCAGAAGCAAGTGGGAGACCCCGCAGTAGCGCAGGAAGCGCGACAGGGTGACCGAGACGTTGCCGCCCGCGTCCAGGACCAGGTCCCGCTCCTTGAGCACATAGGTGCCCACGCCGCCCACGGTCCACATGGGCAGGGTCGGTCCGGGGTAGCGCTTGAGGATCATGGGGTCGATCTTGGTGGAGTAGATCAGGGGCACGTCCTGGACGAAGTCGGGGTCCAGCCGTTCGAAGACCTTGAGCATGGACTTGTCGTAGTCGATGGCCGCGCACAGGTGCGGTTTGATGCCGAGCGTCTGAAGGGACGGAATGGTCTGGAGGGCGCAGGTGTAGAGCACGTGGCCCATTTTCTCCTTGAGCAGCGGCGCCATGGTTTCCAGCGACGGGCCCGCGCCGAGGATGACCGCGCCCACGCCTGCGGCCTTGCCCGCCACGGACTTGAGGCTGCCGTCGCGCATGGCCTTGGCGAAGTTGTCGATTTCGTTCTTGACCATGACGTCCTGGCGGTGGCGCAGGGTGGACAGCTCCAGGGAGAAGTTTTCGAGCTTGTTCTTCAGCCAGGTGGACCACTGGGCGTATTCGGGTCCGAGCTGGCTACTGGGGATGTCCCGCTTCAGGTGGATCTGGCCGTAGATGAATTGCAGGTCGAGGTTGCGGATCACTTCGGACAGGAACCGTTCGTCCGGGACCAGCAGGTGGAACTTCTTGCATTCGAAGAAAGGCCGGTAGTCGGTCTGGCCCAGGCAGGCCAGCAGCATCTCGGAACGCGGTTCCAGGAGCATGACCTTGTGGGTGTCCGGGGTGTTGGACAGCACGTGATTGATGCCGTAGCCGAGGTTGCAGCCGACCACGAAAGTGGCCGAGGACTCGGCCTTGTCGGGATGAATCCAGTTGCCGTACAGCCCCTGGGGGGGCAGGGAAGCGAGCAGCCCCTGGTCGTTGTCCATCTTCCAGTCGAGCAGTCCGCCGTGGTTGACGAACAGCCGGGTCTTGAGCTTGTCCTCGTTGAACGGGCGGGTGGACAGCCACTGGAAAATGGGATTCCCGGTGCGTTGCAGGTATTCGATGTTGTCTTTCAGGAACGGGTACGGATTCATGGCGCATCCTCGCATGCTCAAAAAATGGACGGTTCGACGAAGAAATGCAGATTGTATGCCAGTTGCGCCAAACCCCTTTTTGCCATAGGGTGCGGGCATTAATTCCGAACTCAACCCGCATGATTTCAAGGCGCTACGATGAACAAGAACCTCCTTGAGCTGATTGGCGATACGCCGCTGGTGGAGATACGCCACCTCAACCCCAATCCGAACGTCAGGATTTTGGCCAAGATCGAGAGTCAAAATCCCGGGGGGTCCATCAAGGACCGTGTGGCTGCCGCCATGATCGAGGCCGCCGAGGCCTCGGGCGAGCTGACGAAGGACAAGATCATCATTGAGGCCACCTCGGGCAATACCGGTGTGGGGCTGGCCATGGTCGCGGCCATCAAGGGATACCGCATCAAGCTGCTCATGCCCGAAACGGCGAGCGAGGAGCGCAAGATGATCATGGCCGCCTACGGGGCGGAGCTGGAGCTGACCCCGGGCCATCTGGCCACGGACGGGGCCATCGAACAGGCCTATCGCTACGCCCGCGAGGAGCCGGACAAGTATGTGCTCATGGACCAATACAACAACCCGGCATCCATCCGGGCGCACTACATGGGGACCGGGCTGGAGATCTGGAACCAGACCGGCGGCGCGGTGACCCACTGCGTCATGACGCTGGGCACCTCGGGCACGGCCATGGGCATCGCGAAAAGGTTGCATGAGATGGGCGATGTGTACGTGGCCGCCGTGGAGCCCTACGCGGGGCACAAGATCCAGGGGCTCAAAAACATGCTCGAATCCTACCCGCCGGGTATTTACGACAAGACCGCCCTGGACGAAGTCCTGCGCGTGGAGGACGAGGACGCCTTCGAGAACTGCCGCAGGCTGGCCCGCATGGAGGGCATCTTCGCGGGCATGAGCTCGGGCGCGGCCCTGGGCGGGGCCCTGCAACTGGCCGAGCGGTTGGACAAGGGACTCGTCGTGGTCATTTTCCCGGATTCGGGTGAGCGTTACCTTTCCACCCACCTCTATCGGCGGCAGTCCGGCAGCGGGGTGACGATTTTCGATATGGCCACGGGCGCGGACAAGATGCTCCACACCGGGGCGGGCCTGGGCGCGTACACCATGGGCCCGAGCCTGGACAACCCGGACGGTCTGGATTCCTGGCGGCGGCTTGTGCTGCTCGACGTGTTCATCCGCCATCTGGCCGGGCGCGGCGTGGAGGCCGTGGGCGTGGCCGGGCTGACGGACATGGACGACCGTACTCTGGCGGCAGCCCGCGAAGCGGGAACGGATCGAACCTCCCTGGCCGAGGCGCGGCGCGAGGCCGTCCTGGCGCGTGGTCGGGCCATGGGGTTGTCCGCCGACCTGAAATTTCCCCTGTCGTCGGCCAGCAACGAGACCGCGCTCAATCTGTGCCGGAAGCTCCTGGGCAAGGGGCTGGCCTACGAGAAGCTGCGCAGCGTCTATTTCGATGTGTTCCGCGACAAGCGATACGGCGAGATCGGCACCGTGGACATGGACAAGGTGTCGGGCGGCCGCACCGTGGATCTGGACGCCTACGTCAAGGACAACCCGCTGGACTTCACGCTCCTCAAGCGCGCGTCGCTCATGGACCTGAAGCGCGGCGAGGTGTTGGAGACCCAATGGGGCAACGTGCGCCCGAGTTGGTTCCTGCAGCACGCGGCCATGGCCCTGGACGAGGCGGGCCGCACGGACGTCATGATCGGCTCGGACAAGCACCGCTTTCCGCATCTGGAGAACCTGCGGGCCATCTGGTCCACGGCCGGGCGCGAGGTTCAGGCGTGGATGGCCTGCCAGCAGACCTCTGACGCCGAGGGCGAGACCCTGGCCTCGGTGGCCGAAACCCTGGGCGGCTGGCGCGCGGCCCGGCTGTGGCTCCTGTCCGTGGCCGCCCGCAAGCAGCTTTGCGCCTCCGCCGACAATCTGGCCATGTGGGCGCGCAACTGGCGGCGCATTCAGGAATGCGCGGTGGCCCTGACACTGGCCCTGGACGCGCGCGGCGATACGGTTTCCACCGACGTCGAGCAGGCTGTCTTCGACCTCAAGGCGGCCTTCAGGGCGGCCATGGACGACGGCCTCAAGCTGCACCATTTCTGGCCCGCGCTGTTCAAATTCATCAAACAGGTCAATCTCTGGACTGGGGACGACCGGCTCACCGGCGCGGCCGCCCGGGTCTGCCTGGACGAACTTAAGGCCATCGACGCCATCCTGGCCATCCTCGACCCGGCCCAGATGCCCGTGCTCCTGTCCGATCTCCCGGCCGAGGTCCAGGGCCTGGTGGCCGACCGCCAGAAGGCCCGCGAGGCCAAGGACTTCGCCCGATCCGACGAACTGCGCGACCGGATCGCGACGGCGGGCTTCCGGGTGGAAGACACCGGCGGCGTACCGCGAGTCTTCAACATATAGGAATCATTTACGATACGTGAAAAAAAAGGGCCGCCCGAAAGGTGGCCCTTTTTCTGTTTTGCCGGTACGGTGGCGGTAAAGATACGGAGGTCTTCATCCCATGGCAGTCAACACGGACAGCATCCAGGCGGCATTGACGTACTTGAAACAGAAAGGCGTTTCGCAAGACTACATCCTGGCCTACATCGTGGCCCTGGAATCCGCCGGAGCCGGAAACGAAAACCCCTCCAGCGTCTTCAACACCATGCTCCGGGCGTTGGATGAGGCCAAGCCGTCCTCGTAGGGGAGAGCCCTGGGCCGTTTTGGATTGTCAGTTACCTTGGTAGCGGGTGGACTTGCCAGTCGAACGAGTTTGAAGTCATGGACATCGTCCAGACTGATTTGGCCCTCTCCTAGTGGGGAGTCTCTGTCCGAGGAGCGGCGCAATAGGATCGCCAGCGGGTTACCGTGTGGGAGACTTTGGTAGCCCTCTGAAGGTGGTCAACACATAGGGATCATTACCAATATAAGAAAGAAAAGGCTGCGCGGATAGGCGGCATCTGTATTGTTGGTTAGAAGCCCCTCTTCCTTTTTTTCTTGTTTGAGCGAGAGGCTTTGTTGTTTATTTTTTGGCCGTATTTTAGCTTTTTAATTTGTTTTTTTAGTGCGATGAGTTCTTGCTCAGGAGCTCGTTCTCTTTTAATTTCTGTTATATGCGCACATTTCCTACGGACGAGATTCAAAGGGGTCGAATATCTTGTCCCTTCAAGAAATGTTACTGCGTTGTAGTAGTCTTCTAGCCTGACGAATTCACCAATACTCGATGCCCACTCTCTAAGAGTCCTTTTGCACGATAATTCCCAAGATACTACTTCGATTCCCCATTGATTTTTATGCATTCTTTCGAGATCGGCATGAAATCCGACGCCATCGTCATAGCCCTTCCCATCACCGGTTAATAATACAGCAATCTGTGGGGATTGTTCATCTGCTATGGCTCGTAGCATATGAGTTTGTAGACATTGATCAACTCCTTGCTCTCCTCCACTTATACTTCCTCGCTCATATAACTCAATCTCAATACCGGTGTCTCTTTTGAGACTCTGCCATAATTTTTCATGTTCTCGGGGAATTGAGCCTACGGCAATTGCTTTAGCAACAGGTCTATTCGCAATTGCAAGTCGGTAGAGATTTTCAAAATGGATTCTGACGAAGTTTTCAGCGTTAAGGCCCTCTTGTCTTGCCGCAACATGTTTTGCCGAAATGAAAATATTAGAATTATCCCAGAAGAGGTATACGTTAGGACTCGACATAAGATATCTCCAGAGTGAAAGCTTAATTGTCTCTAATCTGATAGGGCAAGGGTTTAGCTTACCGCAGCCAATACAACACCCACAGCACCACGGGCATTCCGATGTCCGCGAAGAATACGGGCCCGGCGTTGCCGGGTCTTTGGTTGCCGCTTCCCCGGAGGTCGGCGAAGTGGACGGTGAAGGCGCCGACCAGGAAGCAGGTGGCGAAGAGGATGGTGGCCAGCCAGAAGCCGTCGCGGGACGGGGAATTGCGAACCAGGAAAGCAACCACGCCGCAGACGCCCAGGGCGAGGTTGGCGAAGGCGACTTCCTTCTGGAACGGGCTGCCGGGCCGCCAGCCGATGTAGTCCGCCACCTCGTCGGATTTGAAGTAATGGCCGAGGAAGGCCCAGAGCGCGCCCAGGCCGACCTGGACCCCGAGGAGCCAGGCCAGGAGGGTGGCGAAGAAAGTCGCGTCAGTTAAAATGTAGTTCAGGATAGCGCAGACCACGGCGATGACGGCCAGGTAGACGACGTACATGTTTCGCTCCCTTGGTTCGGATGGTGGGTTTCTGGGCCTTACCTCACGCTATATCGAAAAACGCGAATCGTCAAAGCCCGCACCAACCTCAGCGGCTACTCTCCCGCGAAGCGAAAACGCTCCGCGCCGCAGGCGCAACATGGGATGCAAGGGTGCGAACCCTTG